>NZ_BAAJYT010000160.1:0-8835 GCF_057541515.1 Acidovorax sp. KNOB132 | reverse complement strand
CCGAGGGCAGGCCGCCCGCGGAGTGCACGCCCGCAGGCGATGCCGCCTCGCCCGGCAGCGCCGAGAACAGGGCATTGGCCATGCGCGCGATCAGCGCCGGGTCGATGGGGGCGCCGGACGCGTCGGCGCCCGGCGAGAAGGAAGCGAGGGTCATGGCCGCTCCTTGCGCTTCACTTGTAGGTGTCCGGGTAGTCGTGGTACTTGTTCACCTCGACATCGTCCAGCACGGCCAGCGCATCGCTGGTGAGCACGGCCAGCGAGCAGTACTGCGAGATCAGGTAGGACGCGATGGCGTGGTTGTTGATGCCCATGAAGCGCACCGACAGGCCCGGCCCCTGCTCGCCCGCCAGGCCCGGCTGGAACAGGCCCACCACGCCCTGGCGCTTGTCGCCCACGCGCAGCAGCAGGATCTTGCTCTTGCCGTCGGCCACCGGCACCTTGTCGGACGGAATGAGCGGAATGCCGCGCCACGTGATGAACTGCGAGCCGAACAGGCTCACCGTGGGTGGCGGCGTGCCGCGGCGCGTGGCCTCGCGGCCGAAGGCGGCAATGGCGAGCGGGTGGGTCAGGAAAAAGGCGGGCTCCTTCCACACCTTGGTGAGCAGCTCGTCCAGGTCGTCCGGCGTGGGGGCGCCGGTGAGCGGGAAGATGCGCTGCGCGTCGGTCACCTGGGCCAGCAGGCCATAGTCGGGGTTGTTGATGAGTTCGCTTTCCTGGTTTTCCTTGATCGTCTCGATCGTCAGGCGCAGCTGCTCCTTGATCTGGTCGTGCGGGCTGCTGTACAGGTCCGACACGCGGGTGTGCACGTCCAGCACCGTGCTCACGGCGTTCAGGAAGAATTCGCGCGGGTTTTCTTCGTAATCGACGAAGGTGCGCGGCAGCTGGTTTTCTTCTTCCTTGGCCGTGCAGGTGACGCGGATGGATTCCGGGTTCTTGACCTTGTTCAGGCGGTAGATGCCCGCCTCCACCGGCACCCATTGCAGCAGGTGCGTGAGCCAGCGGGGGCTGATGGTTTCGAGTTGGGGGACCGTCTTGGTCGCGTTGGCCAATTGCCGTGCGGCGTTGTCACCCAAGGCGGTCGTACCGCCCACAGTTGCAGACATGGAGAACTCCGTGCGTTGTTGAAGAAAGCCTGGGCAGTGTCAAAGCTTCCAGCGCATCGCTCAACAGGCTATAGCCGTCAATTGCAGTCCCCGCACGAGATTCGCATGGCCGATCGACTCGCCCCGCGTGACCAGCGCCGAGGGCCGCACGCCCAGGGCGCCGGCCAGCTTTTCCACCGTGAGCAGCGAGGCGATGGCGGCGCCCCGCTCGATCTCCCCGACGTAGGAGCGGTTCAGGTCCGAATGCTCGGCCAGCCGTTCCTGCGACCAGCCTTGCGCCTCGCGCGACTGGCGCACCGCGACCCCGAAGTTCTTGATCAGTACAGACATGCGTTTCCCTGTTTCTTTTTGCTGATGCCTTGGCAGCGCCGCGCCCTGTTTTCGGGGGCTGCGCCGCACCTACCCTTCTCGCGACACCGCCTGCGTGACGTTGCCGCCCTGCGGCACGTCATGGGTGACCCACACGTTGCCGCCGATGACTGCCCCACGCCCCAGAGTGACCCGGCCCAGCACGGTCGCGCCCGCATAGATGACCACGTCGTCCTCCACGATCGGATGGCGCGGCAAACCTTTCTGCAGAGTTCCGTCGGCATCCGTGGGAAAGCGCTTGGCGCCCAGCGTGACGGCCTGGTACAGGCGCACGCGCTCGCCGATCACCGCCGTCTCGCCGATCACGACGCCCGTGCCGTGGTCGATGAAAAAACCCGCGCCGATCTGCGCGCCCGGATGGATGTCGATGCCGGTCTGGCCATGCGCCAGTTCGGCCACGATGCGCGCCAGCAGCGGCAGGCCCAGCGTGTAGAGGCGGTGCGCGATGCGGTGGTGGATCATGGCCAGCACGCCCGGATAGCACAGCAGCACCTCGTCCACGCTGCGCGCGGCGGGGTCGCCCTGGTAGGCGGCGAGCACGTCGCTGTCCAGCAGGCGGCGGATGTCCGGCAGCGATGCGGCGAACGCCTGCGCGGCCTCCAGCGCCTGCGGCTCGATGGCCGTGCCGTCGCCCGTGCCCTGCTGGCGCGCGACGTAGCGCAGCTCCAGCCGGATCTGCGCCAGCAAGGTGTGCAGCGCCAGGTCGAGCGTGTGGCCCACGTACCAGTCCTCGCTTTCCTGGCGCAGGTCGTGCGGCCCCAGACGCATGGGAAAGAGCGCGCCCTTCAGCTGCTCCAGCGCCTGTGCCAGCGCATCGCGCGACGGAAATTCGCGCCCGCCGGGTTCCTGGGAGCGCTTTTGGGAATCGCGCCATTCGCGGCGGACGGCGTGCAGCGACTGCACGATGTGATCGATCTCGAAGACAGCCATCAAGGCCTCCTGCCTGGGATGAAAAATGGCGGCCCTCAGCGGGCCGCTGGTGGGGCCGCGAGGCCGCCATCAGTCCTGCACCCAGGGCAGGCGGTGATAGCGCCAGCCATCCGACGCGCCGCGTTGCTGGCGATCGTCGATCTCGCCTTCGAAGCCCTCGGCCACATTGAAGACATTCTGCAGGCCCGCCTTGGCCGCGGCCTCGGCCGCCAGCACCGAGCGCTTGCCGCTGCGGCACAGCAGCAGCACGGGGGCATCGCGCGTGGCGGCCTTGGTGATGGCGGCCTCCAGTTCGCGCACGAAGCGGGGGTTGCGGGTGAGCGCCGTGCCCGTGGCCCAGGCCACGTGCAGGCTGCCCGGCACATGGCCGACGAACTTGCGCTCCTCGCCCGACCGGACATCCACCAGGAGGGCCTGGCCCGAGGTGAACAGGTCCCACGCAACCGTGGGTGGCACGCCGCCGGCGTGGGCCAGGCCCGAGGCCTGGGCGTCGTTGTGGGCGGCTTGCAATGCGGTGGGCAGTTCGGTGTCTTGCACAGCGGTGGACATGGATCGTTCCTTTGGACCTGTGTGAATGGGTGGCTGCAGCCGCCCGTTTGGCGGGGCCTGGCCGTCCAAGCCAATGTAGAACCGCGCCGGCGCGAATCCAACGAATAAAAAAATCGGTTTCTCCATCGAAAAACATCTAAGCAACTCGTTGACGGTCCACCTCGGCGCCCCGCAGCCATGAAAAAAGCCGCCAGCACCCGGGAAGGCGCTGGCGGCTTGATCGAACGCGGGCCGATCAAAAGCCCGGCAGCACGGCGCCCTTGAATTCCGTCTGGATGTACTGTCGGATTTCTTCCGACTGGTAGGCCTTCACGAGCTTGGCGACCCAGGGCTTGTCCTTGTCGGCCTCGCGCACGGCGATCAGGTTGACGTATGGACTCTTGGCGCTCTCCTGCGCGATGGCGTCCTTGGCGGGGTTCAGGCCGGCGGACAGCGCGAAGTTGGTGTTGACCGCGGCGGCGTCCAGATCGTCCAGCGAGCGGGCCAGCTGCGCGGCATCGAGTTCGACGAACTTCAGCTTCTTGGGGTTGGAGGCGACATCCAGCGGCGTGGCCTTCAGGCCGGCCCCTTCCTTGAGCTTGATGAGCCCCTTGTCCTGCAGCACCAGGAGCACGCGGCCGCCGTTGGTCGGATCGTTGGGAATGCCGAACTTGGCGCCTTCCTTCAGGTCTTCGAGCTTCTTGACCTTCTTGGAATACAGGCCGATCGGGAAGTTGACCGTGTAGCCCGCCGACACGAGCTTGTAGCCGCGGTCCTTGACCTGCGCGTCCAGGTAGGGCTTGTGCTGGTAGCTGTTGGCATCCAGGTCGCCGGACGCCAGCGCCGCATTGGGCTGCACGTAGTCGCTGAACTCGACGATCTGGAGCTTGAGGCCGTCCTTTTCAGCGACCTTCTTGACCTGCTCGAAGATCTGCGCGTGCGGGCCGGCGGTGACGCCGATCTTCAGCGGCTTGTCCTGGGCCAGCGCGCCGGTTTGGAAGCCAGCGGCCAAGGCCAGGGCGAGGGTCGATTGCAGCAGGAAACGCTTGTTCACGGAAAACACCTTTTGAGAAGAGATGTCTGCATCTTAGGGTTTGCCTTATAAAACCCATAAGAATACGTTTTCATTTCCTTACTACGGGTGGACATAAAAACAAGGGCAGATGGCGCTGCTATAAATCCTGCATGCCTTCCCAAGCCACCTCTGCTCCGGATTTCGACCTGCCCACCGTGCGCGCCCTGGAAGAACGCGCCTTCAATGCCTGGCCCGCCCGCCAGACCGTTTTCCACCAGGGCTGGGTGTTCCGCCTGTCCGGCGGTTTCACCAAGCGGGCCAATTCGGTCAATGCGCTGGAGCCCGGAATGCCGTTCGACGGCGTGCTCGAAGCAGCGCAAGCGCTCTACGCCAGCCAGGGCCTTCGGCCCGTGTTCCGGATCTCGCCGATGGTGAGCGCCAGCGCCGAGCAGGCGCTGGAGGACGCGGGCTATGCGCTTTTCGAGCCCACGTGGGTCATGCAGGCGCCTCTGCCGGAGGGCGCACAGCCGCAGCCCTCGGTGGAAATCGCGCAAGCGCCGACAGCTGAATGGCTGGACGGGTTCGCCGCCGCCAACGGCGTGGCAGCGGCGCACCACGCCACGCACCATGCCATGGTGCAGTCGATCGCCCTGCCCTGCGCCTTCGCCACCGTGCGCCAGCACGGCCACGCCGTGGGCTTCGGCCTGGGCGTGCGCGAGCGCGGGGCCGTCGGCTTGTTCGACATCGTGGTGGCGCCCGGGCACCGAGGCCAGGGCCACGGGCGCGCGCTGGTGCAGGCGCTGATGCAGTGGGGCCAGGCGGGCGGCGCGGGCTCGGCCTACCTGCAGGTGCGCGGCGAGAACGCCACGGCCCGGCGGCTGTACGCCACGCTGGGGTTCACCGACACCTACCGCTACCACTACCGGGTGCTGGCGCACCCTTGACCCACCTTTGGTGGTGGCCGCCGCCGGACCACGCGATCCGGCCCGGGCGCCCTCCCTGCGGGCCGCTCAGCGGTGGCTCAGCCGGCGCACCGCCCAGTCGCCCAGGCTCTGCACGGCCTGCACGAAGAAGATCAGCACCACCACCACCGCCAGCATCACGTCGGGCAGGAAACGCTGGTAGCCGTAGCGGATGCCCAGGTCGCCCAGGCCGCCGCCGCCGATCGCGCCGGCCATGGCCGAGTAGCCCGTCAGGCTGACGAAGGTGATGGTCAGGCCCGCGACGATGCCGGGCAGCGCCTCGGGCAGCAGCACCTTCCAGACGATCTGCCCGGTGGTGGCGCCCATGGCCTGGGCTGCTTCGATCAGGCCGTTGTCCACCTCGCGCAGCGAGGCTTCCACCAGCCGCGCCACGAACGGCGCCGCGGCCAGCGTCAGCGGCACCACGGCCGCGGCCGTGCCGATGGACGAGCCGGTGATGAGCCGCGTGAACGGGATGATCGCCACCAGCAGGATGATGAACGGCGTGGAGCGCACGGCGTTCACGATCCAGCCCACCGTCTTGTTCAGCGGGCCGTTCTCCAGCACGCCGCCGCGGTCGGTCAGCCGCAGGAACACGCCCAGCGGGATGCCCAGCAGCGCGCCGACCACCCCAGAGATGCCCACCATGATGACCGTCTCCCACAGCGAGGTGGCAAACAGCTCCAGCATCATTTCCGAAAAATTCTCGAACATCTCAGGCCCCACTCTCTTCGCTCGCTTGCACTTCCTGCACCACCACCCCCTCGGCGCGCAATTGCGCGATCGCCGTGGCCAGCCGCGCGGCATCGCCGCTGGCATACACCGCGAGCGAGCCGAAGGTCTGGCCCTGGATCTCGTCGATCTGCCCGTGCAGGATCGACAGGTCCAGCCCGTGCTCGCGGATCAGGCGCGACAGGATGGGCTGGTAGGCGCGCTCGCCGGCATACGACAGGCGCAGCAGCTGGCCCACGCCGCCCTGGCCCGCAGCCCGCAGCTGCGACGCCAGGTGGCGCACGTGGTCCAGCACGCTGGCGGGCAGTTCCTGCGGCACGATCTCGTCGATCAGGCTTTTGGTGATGGGCTGCTGGGGCCGGGTGAACACCTCCAGCACCGGGCCCTGCTCCACGATGCGGCCGGCATCGATCACGGCCACGCGGTCGGCCACCTGCTTGATGACCTGCATCTGGTGGGTGATGAGCACCACCGTCAGGCCCAGCTCTTGGTTCACCTGGCGCAGCAGCGCGAGGATGGAGCGGGTGGTTTCGGGGTCGAGCGCCGAGGTGGCCTCGTCCGACAGCAGCACCTTGGGCCGGCTGGCCAGCGCCCGGGCGATGCCCACGCGCTGCTTTTGCCCGCCGCTGATCTGCGCCGGATAGCGGTCGCGCAGGGCCGACAGGCCCACCAGGTCCAGCAGCGGATCGACCCGGCCGCGAATGGCGGCCTTGTCCATGCCGGCCAGCTCCAGCGGCAGGGCCGCATTCTCGAACACCGTGCGTGAGGACAGCAGGTTGAAGTGCTGGAACACCATGCCGATCTCGCGCCGCGCCTCGCGCAGCTGCGCATCATTGAGCCGGGTCAGGTCGCGACCCGCCACGATCACCTCGCCCCGGGTGGGCCGGTTCAGCAGGTTGATGACGCGCACCAGCGAGCTCTTGCCCGCGCCGCTGCGCCCGATGATGCCGAACACTTCGCCCGGCGTGATGTGCAGGTCGATGCCGCGCAGCGCCTCCACCGGCCCCTGCGAGCCCTGGTAAATCTGGGTGATACCCCGTAAATCGATCATGAAAATGCCATGGCGCCACCGGGGCCCGCGGGCCGCGGCGGCGCTGAAAAGGAAAAATGCGGATGCGGGAATGTACGGGCTTGCACCCCAAACGCCAACGACCCTGAAATTGGGTGCTAAGACATTGCGGTTATGTAGCCGCGCCGAAGTCGTGGCAAAACGATCTTTTCCCGCGCTGGGGTTTTGGGCCGTTCGGGATGGCCGGGCGGTGGGTCGCAGCGGGCCTCGACCCGCGCCCAACCTGCACCGGGTGGATTCGATTGCTATTTATTTCATAGCAATATGCCCTAGTGGATATTGTGCCGGAGGCATTTTTCACCCAAAACCCCAGCCAAGGCCCCGGCTCACGCCTGGCCCCGGTTGAACCCCGTATCGAAGGTCTGCCGCACGTCCAGCCGCTGGCGCAGCAGCCCGGCCCCCAGGTAGAAGTCGGCCGTGCGCTGCTGGTCGGCCACCACCGCGGCGTCGATGTCCACCCATTTCGTCGCGCGGCGCTCGAACTGCAGCTGCGCCGCCTCCACAGGGATGCCGATGATGCGCGACAGCGATTCGGCGAACGGCCGGGCGTTGCGGTACGACCAGAGCTGCGCGCGCTCCACGCGCTCCTTGAAGTCGCGCAGGGCCTCGCGTTTGGTGTCCAGCGCCCCCTGCGTGGCCGCGAGAAAGCTGAGCCCGCTCGACAGCCCCCGCCCGTTGACCAGCACCCGCGCGTGCCCGCTCGTCTCGGCCAGTGCCGTGTACGGTTCCCAGGTGGCCCAGGCATCGACCGAGCCCTGGGTGAGCGCCAGCTTGGAGTCGGCCGGCGGGATGAACCGCACGTCGGCGTCCGCACCCTTCAGGCCCGCGGACTCCAGCGCCTTGAGCGTGACGAAGTGGCCGATGGAGCCGCGGTTGGTGGCGATGCGCTTGCCCTTGAGGTCGGCCGCCGTCTTCAAGGGTGAGTCGGGCCGCACCAGCACCGCCGTGCCGTACGGGTCGGAGCGGTTGGCGGCGAATGCCCGCACCTGGCTGCCGGCCGCCAGGGTGAAGAGCAGCGGCGCGTCGCCGATGGGACCGAAGTCCACCGCGTTCGCGTTCAGCGCCTCGGCCAGCGGGGCGGCGGCCGGGAACTCGCTCCACTGGATGTCGTAGGGCAGGCCCTTCAACTCGCCCGCCGCCTCCAGCAGCGCGCGCAGCCCGCCCTTCTGGTCGCCCGCGCGCAGTGCGATCCGCTGCTGCGCGTGACCCAGCACGGGTGAGAGAAAGGACGCCGCGGCCACCGAGGCCGTCATGAAGCGGTGGAAATGTCGCCGTTGCAAGGCCATGGAAGCTCCGTGTTCTGAAAGGGAAGAAAAAAGGCTGAGGAAAAGGAAGGAGACGGCGCCACCGCGCCCCGCGCGCCAGCGATCACAGCCCCAGCGCGCGCGCCCGGCCGCCAGGTACACGCTGTCGTCCTGCGGGGTGTGCACGCGCCCGCAGAGCACGTCGCGCAGGTGGCGCTCCAGCGGGTTTTTGCGCGCCAGGCCGTGGTTGCTGGTCAGCGCCAGGGCCGACTGCACCGCTTCGATGGCGTTGTGGGTGGTGGTGGCCTTGACCAGCCCGCTCTCCTCGGAGGGCAGCGGAGCGCCGGTGTCGAGCGCGGCGGCCAGCCCGGCGATGAGCCGGTCGTTGGTGAACAGCAGGCCTTCGATGCGGCCCACCGCCTCCTGCGCGCGCGCCAGCGTGGCCAGCGGCGCGCCCAGGCTGGCCGGCTTTCGCTCCTGCAGAAAACCCACCAGCCAGTGGCGCGCCGCGCGGGCCACGCCGGTGTAGAGCGAGCCCAGCATCACCGCCATCTCGGCCTGCATGGCGGGCTCGCCGCGCGCCCAGTCCTTGGGAAGCCGCAGCTCCAGCACGTGGCCGGCGGGTACCGCCACCTCATCGAACAGCACATCGTGGCTGCCGCTGGCCCGCAGGCCCAGGTGGTCCCATGTGGGCTCGATGCGCACACCGGGCTGGCCGGCCCGCACGAGGAAGGAGCCCGTGCGCGGCTCGGCATCGTCCGTGCGCGCCCACACCACGTACCAGCGCAGCGCCGGCGCGCCGG
Source organism: Acidovorax sp. KNOB132 (assembly GCF_057541515.1). Taxonomy (NCBI): domain Bacteria; kingdom Pseudomonadati; phylum Pseudomonadota; class Betaproteobacteria; order Burkholderiales; family Comamonadaceae; genus Acidovorax; species Acidovorax sp. KNOB132. The sequence continues at coordinate 80 of NZ_BAAJYT010000160.1, read as the reverse complement.
TGCTGTACACCTTGTGCCCGCTGAGCCGCCAGCCCTCTGCCGTGCGCCGCGCCACGGTGGCCGGCAGCCCGCCGCGCGCG
>NZ_BAAJYT010000159.1:0-8845 GCF_057541515.1 Acidovorax sp. KNOB132 | reverse complement strand
TTTTTGGCCCCGATGCCCTTCACAGCTTGGCGATCGACACCTCGGTGGATTTGACCAACGCCACGACGTCGGAGCCCACGACCAGGCTCAGTTCATCGACCGAGCGCGTCGTGATGACGGAGGTGACGATGCCCCAGGGCGTCTCGACATCGACCTCGGACACGACGTCGCCGCGGACGATCTCGCGCACTTTGCCCTTGAATTGATTGCGCACGTTGATGGCTTGGATGGACATGGTTTTCTCCTTGAAAAGTCCGGGAACGGAAAACGGTGGGATCGAAAATCAGGGGAACGGAACGATGGAAGGCGTCGTTTCAGACCGCCCAGCGCAGCCCGTGCGCGGGAATGCCGGGCCAGGCCGGATCGGCCGGCGGGTCAGCGTCGGGCTTTTGCAGCACGCGGTCGAGGATGCGTTTTTCGATGGCGGCGAACGCGGCGTCGCCCTGCGAGCGAGGGCGGGCCAGGTCGATGCGCTCGTCCAGCGCGATGCGGCCGTCCTCGATCAGCACCACGCGGTCGGCCAGGGCCACGGCCTCCTGCACGTCGTGGGTGACGAGCAGCGCCGTGAAGCGATGGCGCTGCCACAGCCCCTCGATGAGGCGGTGCATCTCGATGCGGGTGAGCGCATCCAGCGCGCCCAGCGGCTCATCGAGCAGCAGCAGGCGCGGCTGGTGCACCAGGGCACGCGCCAGGGCCACGCGCTGTCGCTGCCCGCCCGACAGCCGTGCCGGCCATTCGCCCTCGCGGTCGGCCAGGCCCACCTGCGCCAGCACCTCGCGGCCCCGCGCCTGCGCGGCCTTGGGCAGGCCGATCGTCACGTTGTCGAGCACCCGGCGCCAGGGCAGCAGCCGGGCTTCCTGGAACATGATGCGCGTGTCGCCGTGCAGGCCGGCCACGGCTTGGCCGTCGGTGGTGAGCGTGCCGCTGCTGGCGGCCTCCAGCCCGGCCACCAGCCGCAGCAAGGTGCTCTTGCCGCAGCCGCTGCGGCCCACGATGGCGATGAATTCGCCGGGTTCGATTTCCAGTTGCGCGTTGCGCAGCACCTCGCGCTGGCCGTAGCGCTTGGACAGGCTGCGCGCCTGCAGGCGCACGCCGCCGGCGGGGGATGCAGAAGAGGAAGGTCGGGCGTCAGGCATGGGGTCAGGCTCCGGGCTTGAACAGGGGAACGGCCAGGGCATCCACCCGGCGCGGGATCAGCTTCTCGGCAAAGAAGGCATCGGCGATGCGCTGCTGCTCGGCCAGTCCTTCGGGCACCACGGGCCGCACGGAATAGCTGCGGCGGCCGTTGGCCTGCTCGATGACGGACGCATCCAGGCCCCACACGGGGGCCAGCAGCGCGGCGGCCTCCCTGGGGTAGGCCTTGGTCCAGCGGCCGGCCTTTTCCAGTTCGGCATACAGGGTGCGCAGCACGTCGGGCCGCGCCTGGGCGAACCGGGTGCTGGCCAGGTAGTAGCGCTGGTACGACGCCAGGCCCGTGCCGTCGGCCAGCACCCGGGCGCCAGACTGCTGCCGCGCGGCTGCGAGGAACGGGTCCCACACCACCCAGGCATCGATGGCGCCGCGCTCGAAGGCGGCGCGGCCGTCGGCGGGCGTGAGGTAGGCCGGCTCGATGTCCTTGAACGACAGGCCGGCTTTCTCCAGCGCGGCGATCAGCAGGTAGTGCGCACCCGCCGCCTTGGCGAAGCCGACCTTCTTGCCCTTGAGCTCGGCCACGGTCTTGAGCGGCGAGTCCGCCCGCACCAGGATGGCCTGGGCCGTGGGCGACGGCGCCTCCTGTGCCACGAAGGTCACGCGGGCCCCGGCGGCCTGGGCGAACACCGGCACGGTGTCGGCCACGTCGGCGCTGAAGTCCAGGTTGTCGAGGTTGAGCGCCTCCAGCAGCGGCAGGCCGCTGGTGAACTCGTGCCACACGGGCTGCACACCCAGCGGCGCGAACTGCTTTTCCAGCGTGCCCTGCACTTTCAGCAGCGCGGTCAGCGTGGACGACTTCTGGTAGCCGATGCGCACCACGGACGGCGCAGCGCCTTGTGCGGCGGCCAGACCGGTGCCGCCCAACGTGGCCGTGGCGGCCAGCGCCGCCAGCACCGTGCGGCGATTGGGGGAATGGGAAAAGGTCATGGGCGGTTTCTTTCTTTCGGTCGAGCGCACGGCGGACGGGTTCAGGACTTGGCCTGGTAGCCGGGGTGCCAGCGCAGCCACCAGTGCTCCAGCCCGCGGGCGAACACATCGGCCAGCTTGCCGAGCAGCGCATACAGCAGGATGCCCACCAGCACGATGTCGGTCTGCAGGAACTCGCGGGCGTTCATGGTCAGGTAGCCGATGCCGGCCTGGGCCGAAATCGTCTCGGCCACGATCAGGATCACCCACATCAGCCCCAGCGAAAAGCGCAGGCCCACCAGGATGGACGACAGTGCGCCGGGCAGGATGATTTCGCGGTACAGCTGCCAGCGCGACAGGCCGTAGGTTCGGCCCATCTCGATCAGGCCCGGGTCCACGTTGCGGATGCCGTGGAAGGTGTTCAGGTAGATAGGAAAGAACACCGACACGCTGATGAGGAACAGCTTGGCCGACTCGTCGATGCCAAACCACAGGATCACCAGCGGAATGAGCGCCAGCGCCGGAATGTTGCGCACCATCTGGATGGTGGAGTCGAGCAGCGTCTCGGCCAGGCGCAGCGAGCCGGTGAGCAGCCCCAGCACCAGCCCCAGGCCGCCGCCGATCGCCAGGCCCGCCAGGGCACGGCTGGCGCTCACCTTCACATGGGTCCACAGCTCGCCCGATTCGGTGAGCGTCCACGCGGCCTTGACCACGTCCAGTGGCGCGGGCAGCACGCGGGTGGACAGCCACCCCAGGGCGGACGCCACCTGCCACAGCGCGATCAGCGCGACCGGCACCAGCCAGGGCAGCAGGCGTCGCCACACGGCGGCCACCAGCTGCACCAGCGGCGCAGGCAAGGCGCCCGCCGGGCCTTCGGGCGACTCGGGCAGGGGCGAGACCTGCAGCTCTCGTACCGTATCGGTCATGCGTCGTACCTCGGTTCGTTGTCGGGTTCGAGGAACTCCAGCTGGTTGCCCGCCGGGTCCTTCACATAAAAGCGCAGGTAGCCGGGCAGCGCCCGGTTCTCCACCAGCGGCAGCTCGGCCTGCAGCAACCGCCCGCGCAGCTCGGACAGGTTCTCCACTTCGAACGCCAGGTGGGACACGGCAGGCGCCGGCTGCCAGCGTTCGGTGGGCACCAGCTCGATGCGCTGCGCGCCCGCGGCAAAGCGCAGGGTGCTGCCGATGGGGTGGATCAATTCCGGCAGCCCCAGCAGCGTGCTGTAGAAGTTGCGGATCTGGCCCTCGGCGCCCGCCGGAAAGGCCAGTTGCACATGGTTGATGGAATGGATCGCCATGGTCTGCCCCGCCGCTCAGCTTTGCGACGCGCGCGGCGCGTACTGGTTGCCCACGACCTCGCCGAATGGCCCGCCGGGCGCGCCGCCCGCGAGCTTTTCCTGCAACGCCAGCGGCAGCAGCGGAAACACCAGCTCGGCAAAGCGGTACGCCTCTTCGAGGTGCGGGTAGCCCGACATGACGAAGGTGTCTATCCCCAAGGCGGCGTACTCCTTGATGCGGTCAGCCACGGTCTGCGGATCGCCCACCAGGGCCGTGCCCGCGCCGCCGCGCACCAGGCCCACGCCGGCCCACAGGTTGGGGCTGATCTCCAGGTCAGCCCGGGAGCGCCTGGCCCCGCCCGAATGCAGCGCGGCCATGCGGCGCTGCCCCTCGGAGTCCATGCGCGCGAACACGGCCTGGGCCTGCACCACGGTTTCGTCCTTCACGCGGCTGATGAGGCTCTCGGCCGCGGCCCAGGCCTCGGCATCGGTCTCGCGCACGATCACGTGCAGGCGGATGCCGAACTTCACCGTGCGGCCCAGCCGCGCGGCCTTCTCGCGCACATCAGCCACTTTCTTGGCCACTTCGGCGGGTGGCTCGCCCCAGGTCAGGTAGGCCTCCACCTGTTCGGCGGCCAAGTCGTGCGCGGCGGCCGAGGAGCCGCCGAAGTACACCGGCGGATACGGCTTTTGCAGCGGCGGGAACAGCAGCTTGGCGCCCTTGACCGAGAGGTGCTTGCCCTCGTAATCGAAGGTGCCGCCGTCGTGGCTGCGCGTGAGGATCTCGCGCCAGATGCGGATGAACTCGGCCGACTGCTCGTAGCGCGCCGCATGGTCGAGGAACACGCCGTCGCCTTCCAGTTCGACCTGGTCGCCGCCCGTCACCAGGTTGATCAGCAGCCGCCCGCCCGAGAGCCGGTCGAACGTGGCCGCCATGCGCGCGGCCAGGCTGGGCTGGTGCAGGCCCGGCCGCACGGCCACCAGGAACTTGAGGCGGCGTGTCACCGCCACCAGGCTGGACGCCACCACCCACGGGTCTTCGCACGAGCGCCCGGTGGGAATGAGCACGCCTTCGTAGCCCAGGCTGTCGGCCGCGACGGCCACCTGCTTCACGTAGTCGTGGCTGAGCTGGCGCGCGCCTTCGGTGGTGCCCAGATAGCGGCTGTCGCCATGGGTGGGAATGAACCAGAACACTTGCATGCGATGACCTCGTCGTCGTTCAGTAGGAAATGGCGAAAAATGGCGCCCGCGCCACGGCCCGGCGCCGGCGCGCAGCCCGGGGTGCCGGGGCGAGCGCCAGCACGCGGGCGCTTTCGCGCGGCGCCGACAGGCCCCAGGCCTGGGCGGTCACGCCCAGCACCCGACGCACGCGTACCTGCAAAGGGGTTGGGAAAGGTGCGGACATGGGTGCACCCTTTCAGAGCAGGTCCACCGGAGCGGCGTCCTGCAGGTTGAGCTTGCGGGGGATGAGCTTCAGGTCGAAGAACGTGTCGGCGATCACCTGCTGCTCGGCCAGGATGTCGCGCGACACCAGCGAGGTGCCGTAGCCCGCCCGGCCCACGAACAGCTCGGTGACGGCGCGGTCCAGTCCCAGCACGGTGGACAGCTCCGCCGCGGCCTCGGCCTTGTGTGCGGCGATCCACTTGTCGATGGCGTCCACCTCCTGGATGGCGACGCGCAGCACGTCGGCGTTCCTGGCGGAATAGTCGCGCGAGGAAAAGTAGTAGGCGCGGTTGTTCGCCACGCCCGTGGCATCGGCCAGCACGCGGGCCTGCAGCGTCTTTTGCGCCGACGCGAGGAACGGGTCCCAGATCACCCAGGCGTCCACGGCGCCTTTCTCGAAGGCCGCCCGCGCATCGGGCGCGCGAGGAAGACCGGCTGCACGTCGCGGTAGTGCAGGCCATGCTTTTCCAGCACCTTGACCAGCAGGTAGTGCACGTTCGAGCCCTTGTTGAGCGCGACGCGCAGGCCCTTCAGCTCGGCCACGCTCTGGATCGCCGAGCCCTTGGGCACGACGACGGCCTCCAGCTGCGGGCGCGGCACCGTGGCCCCCACGTACACCAGCGGCGCACCAGCGGCCTGGGCGAAGATGGGGGGCGCTTCGCCCACGTCGCCGAAGTCGATCGAGCCGACGTTCAGCGCCTCCAGTTGCACCGGGCCGGCATTGAACTCGGTCCAGGTCACCTTCACGCCCAAAGGCGCCAGGCGTTTTTCCAGCGTGCCACGGGCCTTGAGCAGCGACAGCCAGCCCTTTTGGTGGCCCACGCGCAGAACGCGGTCGCCCTTCTGGGCCAAAGCGGGCGGCAGGCCGGCGGCCAGCACGGTGCCGAGGCCGGAAGCCACCATCCGGCGGCGCAGGGAAGAGAAATTCGAAGTCATGCGATCGGTCTTTCTGGCGAGGTGCACCGGGTGCGGGCGGCAATGCAGCGGCCTGCCCGCGGCGGGCGGGTTCTCAAAAATGGGGAAGGCTTGGGGAGGAGCGGACGGCGGGGGCCGGCCCACAGGCCGGCGCCGCCCGGGGGCGCGTCAAACGCTACATCGCACCTGGGAGAAATGCACCGGCGCGAACCGCGTGGCCTGGGCCGGCGCGGGCCGCAGGGTTTCGGTGATGAGCACGTTCACGGCGTCGTCCAGCCGGAAGGACACGTCGTGCCCCACCTCGTAGGCGCCCTCGGGCGTGAGCGTGACCTGGGCATCGGTGGCGTAGATGCCCGGCAGGATGTGCTTGGCGCCCAGCGACTGCAGCACCGGCCGCAGCGCGTAGTCCAGCGCCAGCATGTGGTGGGCGCTGCCGCCGGTGGCCAGCGGCAGCACGGTCTTGCCCTTGAGCGCCGTCTGCGGCAGCAGGTCGAGAAAGACCTTGAGCACGCCGCTGTAGGCCGCTTTGTAGACGGGCGTCGCCACCACCAGCACGCTGGCCTCGGCCACGCTGTCCACCGCGTGGGCGATGGAGCGGTGGCCCGTGTCCGCCAGCAGCAGCGCCTGGGGCGACAGGTCGCGGATGTGCAGGCGCTGCACCAGCGCACCGCGCACCGACAGGCGCTGCGACACGGTATCCAGCAGGGCGGCGGAGCGGGAACGCTCCGAGGGGCTGCCGGCGATCAGGAGGACGGACATGGAATGGGGCTTTCTAGCGCGGGCGGATTGGCAAGAGCGCCGTCGTCTTCACTTCTTGGTGTAGATCTGGTCGAAGCTGCCGCCATCGGCGAAGTGCGCCTTGTCGGCCTTCGCCCAGCCGCCGAAGGCCTGGTCGATGGTCACCAGCGTGAGCTTGGGGAACTGTTTGTCGTACTTGGCCTTGGCCTTGTCGCCCGTAGGGCGGTAGAAGTTCTTGCCGGCGATGTCCTGGCCTTCGTCGGAGTACAGGTACTTGAGGTATTCCTCGGCGACGGCGCGGGTGCCCTTCTTGTCCACGTTCTTGTCCACCACCGCCACGCTGGGCTCGGCCAGGATGGACAGCGACGGCACGACGATCTCGAACTTCTCGGGACCGAACTCCTTCAGCGCCAGGAAGGCTTCGTTCTCCCAGGCCAGCAGCACGTCGCCCACGCCGCGCTGCACGAAGGTGATGGTGGAGCCGCGGGCGCCGGTGTCCAGCACGGGCACATTGCTGTACAGCTTGGCGACGAAGTCCTTGGCCTGTGCGTCGCCGCCGTACTTGCGCTTGGCAAATTCCCAGGCGGCCAGGTAGTTCCAGCGGGCGCCGCCGGAGGTCTTGGGGTTGGGGGTGATCACCTGCACGCCGGGCTTGGCCAGGTCGTCCCAGTCCTTCAGGCCCTTGGGGTTGCCCTTCTTCACCAGAAACACGATGGTCGAGGTGTAGGGGGCCGAATTGTGCGGCAGGCGTTTTTGCCAGTCGGCCTTGACGAGGCCGCCGTGCGTGACGAGCGCATCGATGTCGCCGCCCAGTGCCAGCGTGGCCACGTCGGCATCGATGCCGTCGATGATCGAGCGCGCCTGCTTGCCGGAGCCGCCGTGCGACTGCTTGATCGCCAGATCCTGGCCGCTCTTGGCCTTCCAGTGCTTGGCGAACGCCTGGTTGTATTCGACGTAAAGCTCCCGGGTGGGGTCGTAGGACACGTTCAGGAACTGCACCGGCTGGGCCAGCGACGGCAAAGCCGTCAGGGCCATACCGGCCAGCAGGGCGGCGGCGAGGGGAAACTTGATAAAGTCGCGGCGAACGTTCATGAGAGGCTTTCTTTTGTGGAATGCGGTCCGGTGCAAATCACCGATGCAACGCATTCTGAAAGTCGCTCTTCAAAACTGGAACTACTGAAATTTCAGTTTTAAATACCTAAAACATCTAAACCACCTTTCCAGGACCCTTCCCCATGGCACGTACCGTTCAATGCATCAAACTCGGCAAGGAAGCCGAAGGCCTCGACTTTCCCCCCTACCCCGGTGACCTGGGCAAGCGCATCTGGGAGGGTGTCAGCAAGGAAGCCTGGGCCGCCTGGCTCAAGCACCAGACGATGCTGGTGAATGAAAACCGCCTGAACCTGGCCGACGCCCGCGCCCGCCAGTACCTGGCCCGGCAGATGGAGCAGCACTTCTTCGGCGAAGGCGCCGACGCCGCCCAGGGCTACGTGCCGCCCAGCGCCTGAACCGCCGGGAATGAACCCGGCTCGGTTCCTGCCGGAGCCCATCGACTGGCTGGCGGACGGCACCCCTTACAGCCCGCGGTTCGGCGACCGTTACCACAGTGAAAACGGCGGCCTGGACCAGGCGTGCCGCGTGTTCCTGCACGGCTGCGGCCTCCCCCAGGCCTGGGCCGGCCAGCCACACTGGCGCATCCTGGAGACCGGCTTCGGCCTGGGGTTGAACTTCCTCGTGACCTGGGCGGCCTGGCGCAGCGACCCCGATCGCCCTGCCCTGCTGCACTTCGCCTCGTGCGAGGCCCACCCCGTGGCCGCGGCCGACCTGCTGCGCGCCACCAGCGCCCACCCCGACCTCGCGCCCCTGGCGCAGCACCTGCACGACCAGTTCTGGGGGCTGCTGCCGGGCGTGCACCGCCTGTCGTTCGAGCAGGGCCGCGTGCTGCTCACGCTCTATGTGGGCGATGCCCAGGCCATGCTGCGCCAGCAGATGCCGACGGCCGATTCGGTCTACCTGGACGGCTTCAGCCCGCAGCGCAACCCCGATCTCTGGAACGAACACACCCTGAAGGCCGTGGCGCGCTGCTGCCGGCGGGGCACGCGGCTGGCGACCTGGACCATCGCGCGGGCGGTGCGCGACACGCTCGCGCAGTGCGGCTTCACCGTGGCCAAGGTGCCCGGCGTGCCCCCGAAGCGCGACAACCTGCAGGCCACGTTCGATCCGGCCTGGGAACCCCGGGCGGCGCGCAACGCCCCGCCGCCGCTGGAAGTGGCGGCGGCGTCCGAATGCCTGGTGATCGGCGCGGGACTGGCCGGCGCCTCGGTGGCCGCGAGCCTGGCGCGTCGCGGGTGGAAGGTGCGGGTGCTGGACCGCGCC
>NZ_BAAJYT010000158.1:0-8865 GCF_057541515.1 Acidovorax sp. KNOB132 | reverse complement strand
CCAGCGCGCCGCCGCCGTGGCGGCCGACCCGTCCGCCCCCGCGCCCAAGGGCCGCGAGAGCTTCGTGCAGCACCACCGCGATGCGGCCGAGCGCGTGGCCAAGGAAAGCGGCATTCCCGCCAGCTTCATGCTGGGGCAGGCTGGCCACGAGACCGGCTGGGGCAAGAGCGAGATCCGCAGCAAGGACGGCGACAACTCCTTCAACCTGTTCGGCATCAAGGCCGGCAAGGGCTGGACGGGCAAGGTCGCCGAGATCACCACCACCGAGTACATCGGCGGCGTGCCGCGCAAGGTGACGGCGAAGTTCCGCGCCTACGACTCCTACGAAGACTCCTTCAAGGACTACGCCAAGCTCATCAACGACAACCCGCGCTACGAGAAGGCGCGCGAGAAGACGCATTCCGCCGTGGCCTACGCCACCGAGCTGCAGAAGGCGGGCTACGCCACCGACCCCGAATACGCCAGCAAGCTGAGCCGGGCCATCAACAGCACCTTGCGCGTCTCGCCGCGCACGGCGGCGTGACGGAAAGCGCTCCATGAGCCTGCTCAACGTCGGCGCCCGCGCCCTGCTCGCCAACCAGGTGGCCCTGCAGACCGCGGGCCACAACATCGCCAACGTCAACACCGCCGGCTACTCGCGCCAGACGCTGTCGCTGCAGACCGTGCAGGGCCAGTTCACCGGCGGCGGCTACATCGGCCAGGGCGTGGACGTGCAGACCATCCTGCGCAACCACAACGAGCTGCTCACGCGGCAGGCCGCCGCCGCCAACGCCACCCAGGCGGCCGACCAGACGCGCGGCGAGCGCCTGTCGCAGATGCAGGACGTGTTCAGCGGCGGCACGAGCGGCCTGGGCGCCTCGATCACCGACATGCTGAACGCTCTGTCCGACGTGGTGGCGGCCCCGACCGACATCACCGCGCGCACGGTGGTGCTCACGCGCATGGATGAGACCGCCGGGCGCATGCGCTCCGCGGCCGACCGCCTGTCGGAGATCCAGTACACCGTCACCGAACAGCTCAACAGCAACGTCAACGCGATCAACAGCCTGGCCAGCCGCATGGCCGGCGTGAACGAGCAGATCGCGCGCGCCACCGGCAACGGCCAGTCGCCCAACGACCTGCTGGACCAGCGCGACCAGATCATCCGCGAGATCAACCAGTACGTGCAGACCACGCAGGTGCAGGCCGATGACGGCACCGTGGGCCTGTTCGTCGCGGGCAGCCAGCCCCTGGTGCTGGGCTCCACCGCCACGCAGCTGTCCGTGGGCGAGGCCACGTCCTTTCCCGGCAGCGGGCAGACCAAGCTGTTCTTCAACCGCCCCGGCGTGGCACCGGTGGAGCTGGACGAGAACATGCTCGGCGGCGGCGAGGTCTCAGGCCTGCTGCGCTTCAACAACACCGATCTGGCCGAGGGCGTGAACCTGCTCGGCCGCATGGCGCAGTCCATCGGCATGACGATGAATGCCCAGCACAAGCTGGGCCTCACGCTCGACGGGCAGGCCGGCAAGGACCTGTTCTCGGTGCCCACCAGCATGCCCGGCTACACCAAGGGCACGGCCGTGGGCACGGTGTCGTTCAGCGACGCGACGAAGTTCGCCGCGTCCGACTACGAAGTGCGCTTCACCACGCCGCCGGCCGGCCAGGTGGTGCGCATGTCCGACGGCAAGGCCACCGCCTTCACCGACCTGACCGACCTGGCCAGCAAGCAGATCGACGGGCTGAACTTCAACATGACGGCCGCAGGCGCCACCGGCGAGCGCGTGCTGTTCAAGCCCTTCAGCACCACGGCCGCGAACATCCAGGCCAAGGTGCTGTCGCCCCGCGACCTGGCCGTGGCCAGCCCCGTCAACGCCGCCATGGGCAAGACCAACGGCGGGTCGATGCAGCTCACCAGCGTGCAGGCGACCTCCACGGGCTTCACCGCCCCTCCCATTCCGGCGGGCGTGAGCCTGAGCTTCGCCGCCGGCCCGCCCACCACCTACACGGTGACGGGCTCCACCACGCCGCCCTCGGGCACCGCGGGCCTGGCCTACACGCCGGGCCAGCCCATCCAGATCGACGGCTGGGAACTGACGCTCAAGGGCACGCCCAACACCGGCGACACCGTCACGGTGGGCAATGCGCTCGATCCGCAATACGGCGACACCTACACCCGCAACGCCGGCAACGCCTCCGCGATGAACGCGCTGCGCGACGTGAAGATGTTCGACGAATCCACCATGAGTGACGGCTACGCCGGCCTCATGGCGCAGGTGGGCACGCGCACGCAGAGCGCGCTGAACTCCGCCCAGCTGTCCACCACCATCGCGGGCAACCTCGAAAAGGACCGCACGGCCGTCTCGGGCGTGAACCTGGACGAAGAGGCCGCCAAGCTGATCCAATACCAGCAGGCCTACCAGGCCTCCGCGAAGGTACTGCAGATTGCCCAGAGCATTTTCGACAGCCTGATCCAGACGATGGGCCGATAAACCGCGCCGGAGAAAGACATGGCCAACTTCTATCGCACCTCCACCGCCAACATGTACGACAACGCCCTGCGCAACCTGGGCACGCGGCAGACGGCGTTGTCCAACCTGCAGGAAAACCTCACCTCCGGCAAGCGCGTGGTGCGAGCCAGCGACGACCCGGTGGCCGCCGCGCAGGCCGAGCGCGCGATGACCCGGCTGGCGCGCGTGCAGACCGACCAGCGCGCGCTGGAGAACCAGCGCAACTCCATCGCCCAGGCCGAATCGACCATGGGCGAGGCCGTGGACCTGGTGCAGGAGGCCCGCCAGCTCATCGTGAGCGCCGGCAACGGATCGCTCACGCCCAACGACCGCAAGACCATCGCCAACCAGCTGCAGGGCCTGCGCGAGCAGCTGTCCTCCATGGTCAACCGCAAGGACAGCAACGGCATGCCGCTGCTGGGCGCCCTGGGCAGCGCGCTCACGCCTTTTCTCGGGCCGCAGTCCGGCAGCCCCGACTACACCTTCTCCGGCCTGCCCGGCCAGGGCTCGGGCACCGACAGCTCGCTGCCCCTGTCGCTGGACGGCGAATCGGCCTTCATGTTCGTGCCGCAGCGCGACGGCGCCTACAACGCCGCCGTCACCACCAGCTCGACCGACCACCTGCTGACCACCGACGGCATCAAGCCCACCGACACCAGCCTGATCACGGGCAACAACTACCAGATCGTCTTCAGCGGCGTGGGCCCGGGCGCCACGGCAGGCACCACGACGGCCACGTACACCATCACCAACACCACCACCGGCGTGTCGTCCGCGCCCGTGACGGTGCCCGACTTTCCGTCCGACAAGCCGGTGAGCATCGGCGTGACCGGCATCCCCGGCATGAGCTTCAACATCACCGGCACGCCCGTCAAGAAAGTTGATGGCACCTACAGCCTCTCGCCCGCCAATGGCGACAGCATCTCGCTGCAGCCCAGCGCCAGCATCTTCAGCACGCTGGACAGCGCCATCCGCGACATCGGCAGTGCCACCACCAGCGGCGCGGCCTCGCAGGCCGTGGGCCAGGCCCTGAACAACATCGACATCGGCATGGAGCGCATGCACAACATGCGGGGCTACGCGGGCGAGTTGCTCAACCGCGCCGACCGCATCACGGGCGACCAGGACAAGCGCGCCGTGCAGCTCGAAGCCGACCGTTCGCGCGCGGAGGATCTCGATATGATCAAGGGCATTTCCGACTTCCAGAACAACCAGGTCGGGTATGAAGCGGCCCTGAAGTCCTATGCCCAGGTGCAGAAGCTGTCCCTCTTCAACTACATCGGCTGAGCCCGCGCGGTAACGGCCGCCTTCGCATCCCATGGTCCAATCCGTTCTTGGCAGCCTTCTCCTCGGTTACCGCCCACTGTGGAACCAGGCGCGGCGCCTGGCAGCCGTGCAGCTCTATGTGCAAAGCGACGGTGCCGCCTTCGTGGACGCGCCCCACCTGCTGCGCACCTTGCAGGAACTGTGGAGCGCCAGCTCGCCCCCCCTGCTGCTGTCCCCGCAAACCCCGCAACTGCTCACCGACCTGCTGAGTCAGGCGCCGCGCGCGCCCCCTGGATCGAAGTGCGCAACGAATGGCTGGGCGATCCGGCCTTGCTCGCCCAGGTGCAGGCCGCCCACCAGCGCGGCCTGAAACTCGTCTGGCGCGGCGAGCTGCACCACCTGCCCGAACCCGCCGTGGCCGGCTGCTTCGACAACAGCCTGCTCACCCTCAGCGCCGCCGACGCCATGGCCGCGCTCAAGGCCACCGCCGCCGTGCCCCGCGCCGGAGCGGGCGCCCCCCCACCACGCCGCCGCAGGCCAGCAGCCGCAGCAGCCCAGCCCCGTGCTGGCCGGACAGATGTACGAGAACGTGGCCAGCCGCGCCCTCATGGAACACTGCCTGGACCGGCACAAGGCCCTGGCCCTGGCCGGCTGGCCCGCGGAAGACGTGCTGTACGAACTGCGCCACCAGCCGCCCCAGCCCGGGCACGACACGGTGCTCAAGCTGATGAAGGCCATCGACGCCGAGCAGTCGCTGGAGGCCTTCGAGCAGATCCTGGGCGAAGACCCGCTGCTCGCCTACCGCTTCATGGTCTACACCAACTCGGCAGCGCTCGGCCTGCGCACCGGCGTGGATTCGCTGCGGCGCGGCCTGGTGATGATGGGCTACGGCTCGCTCAAGCGCTGGCTGTCGGACCAGCTGCCGCACGCCAGCACCGCCCCCAACCTGCAGCCCATCCGCGAATCCATGGTGCTGCGCGCCCGCCTGACCGAGCGCCTGCTGGACGCCGGCGTGGAAAACGACCTGCGGCGCGAAATCTACCTGTGCGGCCTGCTCTCGCAGATGGACGACCTGCTGGGCGAACCCCTGGGCGCCATCCTGCGCCGACTGCCCCTGTCCGAACGCATCTACGACGCCACCGTGCTGCACACCGGGCCATACGCGGCCAGCCTGGAGATGGCCTGCGCGCTGGAGACGGACAACGGCGCGGCGATCCGCCAGCTGTGCGAGGCGCACGAGATGGATCTGGAAGAGGTGAATCGGGGATTGCTGCGGGTGCTGGCGGATCTGGATGTGAAGCGCGGGGGTTGAGATTCAATGCGCTTGGAGCGCTCGAGGAATGGTTTCGCGCTCTTCGTTAACAAGGTGCCGCCCATCCCGATCATTTAACGGCATTGATTCTTTCCGCCCAAGGCCTCTGCCGGCTGTTTCGCGCCCATCTCTGGCGTGGTGTGCGAGTGGTCGCGCATTCCGGCCGTTGCCCCGATTAGCACCTAGGTAGTAGCCCATCGTTGCGCACTGCATCGAGGCCGCGCAAGCCTGCTTTCTTTCATGCCGGCCCGATCAAAATAGCGCTTCTGGTTGACCGTTCTGTGGCCGTCACGGGTGGACTACTCACCGAAGCTCTTGGATGAGACCGACATCGAGATGCTCCAGTTTAGGGCGTCTTGGAGATAGCAGAGAACTGAGCCCATCAGGCTTCCTCCTGCATCCGTTGTCCTAGGGATGGGGGGCGAATTTCCACAGAACCAATCCGCACGTTCTTTGAAATTTCAGCCACCATAAACCTCATCAGGGAAAATCAGAAAAGCACCCGCAATTGACTCGACAGAATTTTTACAATGCTCGGAAAAATTAATGTCGTTTGAAAAATTGCAGATCCATTTAGAAAAATCCACAAAAAAAGGCTTTTCCTCAGCAGTGACCTCAAAGTAGGTTCCTGCATTATAGGATTCTGCAAGAATTTCTAAAATTTCGCAAAACCGAGAAGCGTCAACCAAAATTAACTCATACGGAAAGCCCTTCAATTCCGAGATGAATTCCCTCATCTGCAAAAGACTCAAGATAGAGGGTGCCTTTTTCAGCCGATCAAGAAAATCTTCGATCATAGAATTTTTCGGCCATTAATTCTCAAGGGAAACCAAAAATCATTGACCTCAATATTTCCGAGCCTCTACCCAATTACCTTCTCCTGCCACCTCATCAGAAATTCCCTGCTCAATCATATCTTTCATCACGGCCCATCCGGCAGAAGAACCATATATGGAAACATTGGTGACAGGCATTGAGTTATCAGCCAAACTAGACGCCCTTATCTCACTTCCTATTTCTATATTTTCAATTTCAGCCCACAAGGCACTACATTCATCGCAGGAAAAAGCCAGCGTCTTGCCATCTCCACACCGCCATACAAAGAGGTTCCCTTCCTCAGCGCAATACGGACAATTCTTTTTAATAAAATATGCCATATCAAATTAACGCAAGGATAAAAGCATTACGATCAAAAATTAATCACCAACACACCCATTCTCGGAAAAAACCTCCTCTGAGGATGACTGACATCAGAAAAAAGCCATTCGTATATTGTTGACTGCGAAAATTTTTCAAAAACACGCAAACACAATTCGTCGCGAGTAAAAACATAAAAATTAAAAGATTTCAAAATACCCAAAATTGACCGCCCTAAAATTACGCTCTCCGCCGTTTTCTCCAAATCAATAACAACAGCGTATCTACCGACAGTGGAAAGCTGAACAGAAAACCCTTCTTTGCACCAAACCGGCCTTACCAACCAAAAAAAGGCCACGTCATCGTTAGCATCGGTTAAATCTGACATTTGCCCAAGATTTTGAAGAGCCACCCAAACATCCTTATATATATTTGATTCAAAAACATCGTTCACAAATTTATAATCAGGAGATTCCGGATCAATATATCTAAAGGCAATATCCTTTTTTATTTTATCAACATTCATAAAAAACTTAGGGTGTTTCAGGGCCAGCAGGATGGCCGTGGATCTTACCGTTCGAGTCTTGATGAACTCGAACTTTTGACTGAGTTCCACCGTTAGGCCCAAACCCAACTGGATGCTGAAAATCGTAATCCTTGACGCCGGGACGGCCAGGCACTGGCGTCCCTTTAGCCCAAGCCTCATCGGTGTATTTCACTGCATCGCTCCAATCGACAAAGACCGATGTTGGTTTATTTACCTTCGCACGATTCATTTGCTGGGGTGAGCCGAGCACATGACCAGCTTGTTTCTGTTGAGAAATATGTGATGGACAAGGAGCCCAACCCCAAGGATCCACCCAAGTAAATGGATTAGATGTATATCCGTGCAGATTCATCCCACCCGCCAACCCAATCGGATCAGGCGTCGTAAACGCCCCCAAATTCGGGTCGTAGTACCGGAACGTGTTGTAGTGCAGATCCGTTTCTCGGCCCAGGTACTGCCCTGCATCCTCAGATTCTGTGGGGCCGCCGCCGTTTGCAGGTTAGTCCAGGCCCAGCCTTCTGCCGCCCGGGCACCCATGGGCCCGCCCACGGATACGTTAAGGTTAAATTTATCTCTAATTCTACTGCACCAATAAGTCCCGCACGCTATTTAGATCCTAAACAAACCCTCTAAATTAATGTTATCGCCCGTATCGTCATCATATATATGATACTCCTGCCCCATAAGTGCATCTTTAAAAACATCATATAAACAAGGGCTCCATCCAACAAGGGCGACATAAAAATTCCCATCCCCTTCCGCTTTTACAGAAATATCATAATTCCACGAACTTTCTATTGATGGATCCTTTATCAAAAATTGTCCATCCGCACGATAAAAGAATTTCAACTCACTTTGCTTCAAAATTTTTTCCAAACTCTCAATCAATCGAAAATATTTATTCGATTCTATTTTTATAGTGTATTCATAGCTCATTAAGATCCATCTCCATGCGGTCTACCTCTAACTGTTGGCAAATCTGCGGGGTTTTTTATTCCAATGTGGGTTTCATCTCCAACGGGGCGAACTGCACCTCTATCATTCAACTGATCTCCTGCAGAACTTTGCTTGTGAACGTGCGCGTTATTACCCGATTTAAAACCACTCGGGTTTTTATTACCATGCTGATGCACTCTCACTTCCGAGCCATCGGCATGTCGCCATGTCCTATTCGATGCGTTTGCAGGGTTTGTTCTAGTAAACCCTGCTTTACTAAGAATTCTCTCGATATGAGGAACACTTTTACCTCTTAAAAGCGGGAGTTTTGTAGAAGCACAAGACCAACCCCAAGGATCCACCCAAGCAATCGGATTTGGCGCATACCCATGCAGGTTGAGTCCCCCCGCCAGCCCAATCGGATCAGGCGTCGTGAACGCCCCCAGGTCTGGGTCGTAATACCGGAACGTGTTGTAGTGCAACCCCGTTTCCCGGTCCAGGTACTGCCCCTGCATCCTCAAGTTCTGCGGCGCGGCCGCCGTTTGCTGACTCGCCCGCGCCCAGCTTTCGGCAACCGGCGCCCCGACCGGGCGACCCACGGCATCAAACGCCTGCCACTCTTCCGCCACCGCACTGCCCCAGGCCCGGTATTGCGCACGCCAGACCAGATTGCCGTTTCGATCCGACATCTCTTCCGGCAAGCCATTGCCCTGGGTATGGAAGTAATAAATCCGAGCGCCCGGTGCCGCTGATCGCTCGTTGACGTTCATTGCTCCTGCCAGCGATGGCGTTGGCGGGCTGTTCTCCATCACCGCTGATTGCGGTTGCGCGGCCTGGGCCTTGTCCAGCGCTGCCAGCTTGCGTGCCAACCCGCCCACCGGCCCGGCGACCGCGTGGTGCGCATCCGCCCACTCGCCATTGGTGGTCGGCACGGAGTTTTCCTTGCCCCGCGCAATGTCCACGTCGCCCAGGGCCAGCGCGGACGCGGGGTGTTCCGGCTCCAGCGCGCCCTGGCCGTCGATGCGCGCCAGGGGCGTGTAGCTGCCCGGCTCGTAGATGTAGCTGCTGCATTGCCCGCCCCGGCGCTCCTGCAGCAGGCGCAGGCCTTCCCACGTGAAGGTGGTCTCGCCGAAGGCATCGGCCTTGGCGATGCGCCGGCCCAGCGCGTCGTAGCGGTAGCG
>NZ_BAAJYT010000157.1:0-8910 GCF_057541515.1 Acidovorax sp. KNOB132 | reverse complement strand
TGGCTGGGCATCGACGAGGCGTCGAAGGTGCTGCTGATCTACCTGGCGTGCTTTGCGCCCATCGCCCTGGCGGCCAAGGCCGGCGTACGCAGCGCCAGCACCGAGCAGCTCAATGCCGCGGCTTCGCTGGGCGCTAGCCGCCTGCAGGTGGTGTGGCATGTGGTGGTGCCGGCGGCGCTGCCGGAGATCCTGGTAGGCCTGCGCATCGCCCTGGGCTTCGGCTGGACGACGCTGGTGGCGGCCGAGATGGTGGCCGCCACCGTGGGCGTGGGGCAGATAGTGCTCAACGCCTCGAACTTCCTGCGCACCGACCTGGTGGTGATGGGCATTCTGGTGATCGGCCTGGTGGCCTGGTCCTTCGACCTGGCCGTGCGCTGGGCCGAGGCGCGGCTGGTGCCGTGGAAGGGGCGTGCCTGAATCCAGGCACCGAAGGCACGCCCGACCCCCGCCGTTGGTCTGGCTTACTTGAGCAGGCCTTCGGCCTTGAGGGCCGCCTGCACCGCAGGGCGGGCGCCCACGCGGGCGTGGTGGGCCGACAGGTGGGTCAGGTGGGACGTGTCCAGGCCCACCACCTTGCCCCAGCCCACGACGGTGAACAGGTAGCCGTCGGCCACCGAGAAATGCTCGCCCATGAGCCATTCCTTGCCGTCGAGCTGGCTGTCCACCCACTGCAGGCGTGACAGGAGCTTTTCGCGCACGGTGGTCTTGTATTCCTCGGGCGTGGACGTGCCGAACAGGGGGCTGAAGCCCTTGTGCAGTTCGGTGCCGATGAAGGTCAGCCATTCCTGCAGGCGGTAGCGGGCCAGGGTGCCATTGGCGGGGGCCAGGTTCTTGAGGGGGGCCTGGTCGGCGATGTATTGCACGATGGCCGGGCCTTCGCGCAGGCGGGTGCCGTCGTCCAGCTCCAGCAGGGGCACGTAGCCCAGCGGGTTGATCGTGTAGTAGTCCGTGCCGTCCTGCAGCTTGTGGCTCTTGGTGCTGGCCAGCACGGGGGTGAAGGCCAGGCCCGCTTCGTGCAGGGCGATGTGGGGGGGAGAGCGAGCAGGCGCCGGGGCTGTAGTAGAGCTTCATGGATGACCCGAAGGTGTGGTGTTGGACAAGCTCTGCATGCTAGCTGGAAGCGGCCGGGGCCGCTGAAGGCCGGGGCGCCGGGCGCGTGACCGCCTCCAGCTGGCCCAGGTAGTGCAGGGCGTGGGCCCGGTCCGGCCCGCACATGGCCGGTTCGGGCTGCAGCGAGCCGCACACGGCCGGGCGCTCCGGGTGGCCGAAGATGCGGCAGCGCTGCGCATCGTCCAGCTGGATGCAGCGCACGCCGGCCGGCTTGCCCTGGGGCATGCCGGGGATCGGGCTGGTGATCGAGGGGGCCGTGCAGCAGGCGCCGCAGCCGGGCCGACAAACCGTCACGACTGCATCTGTCATTGGCTTGCTATCGAAATAATAGCTAAATGCCCTAGTGGATATTGCGGTGCGGCACCGTTCGGGCCATATCCCTGGGTGGCCTGCCTCAAGCGGGCAGGCCCGGAATGGCCAGCCGGTCGGCCGCCCACAGCACCTGGTCCACCACGGCGCGCACGCGCTGGCGGTGCGGCTCGTGTGCCAGGGCGCCCTGGTCGTCCAGGGCGCTGGCCGCCAGGCCCAGGGCGAAGGCCTGCGGTGCCACCCAGCACTCCAGGTTGATGAGCAGGGGCGCCAAGTGGCTCTGCGAGCGCAGGCCGCCCAGGCCGCCGTTGGAAGCGCTCAGCATGCCCACCACCTTGCCGCGGAAGGGGCGGGTGCCGTCGCTCCACACCGGATGGCCGGCCACGGGGCTGGAGGCCCAGTCGATGGTGTTCTTGAGCAGGGCGGTGTAGCTGCCGTTGTACTCGGGCGAGCAGATGATCCAGCCCGGGTGGGCATCCAGCGCGGCCTTCAGGCGCAGCACGTCGGGCGGGGTGCCGGCCGCTTCCAGGTCGGCGTTGTACATGGGGATGTCGAAGTCCGACAGTTCGAGCAGCGTCACATCGGCTCCGGCATCGCGCGCGATGTCGGCGGTGGCGCGGGCGAGACGGCGGTTGAACGATTGCTGGCGGGTACTGCCCGCGAAGACGAGGAGTTTTTGCATGGCCGCGATTGAAGCACACCGGCGGGGCAGGAAACCTGCAAGAAACCCGTTGTTGCAAGGCACCTGTTCCACGTGAAACAGCACCGGTGGCAGGGGCGGGCCCGAAGTGGGAAAATCACGGGTTTTCCAGCCTGCCAGGGCCGGCCTTCGGCGCCGTTCCTGCCGGGCACGCCCCGCGCCCTGCGGCGGCGATCGAATCGATGAACGGCCCCGCGGGGCCCCGGAGCAGTCCCATGTTGTACCCCCAGGAATTTGATGTCATCGTCGTCGGTGGCGGCCATGCCGGCACCGAGGCCGCGCTGGCCGCCGCGCGCATGGGCCAGCGCACGCTGCTGCTCACGCACAACATCGAGACGCTGGGGCAGATGAGCTGCAACCCCTCCATCGGCGGCATCGGCAAGGGCCATCTGGTCAAGGAAGTGGATGCGCTGGGCGGTGCCATGGCGCTGGCCACGGACGAGGGTGGCATCCAGTTCCGTATCCTCAACAGTTCCAAGGGCCCGGCCGTGCGGGCCACTCGCGCGCAGGCCGACCGCATCCTGTACAAGGCCGCCATCCGCCGCATGCTGGAGAACCAGCCCAACCTATGGCTGTTCCAGCAGGCGGTGGACGATCTGATGGTGGAGGGCGACCGCGTGGTGGGCGCCGTCACGCAGGTGGGCCTGCGGTTTCGCAGCCGCACCGTGGTGCTCACGGCCGGCACCTTCCTGGACGGCAAGATCCATGTGGGCCTGAACAACTACGCCGCCGGCCGGGCGGGCGACCCGCCGGCCGCCAGCCTGTCGGCCCGCTTGAAGGAATTGAAGCTGCCGCAGGGGCGCCTGAAGACCGGCACGCCACCGCGCATCGACGGCCGCAGCATCGACTTTTCCCAATGCGAGGAGCAGCCCGGCGACGGCATGCCCGGCGGTGTGAACGAGGGCACGGTGCCGGTGTTCAGCTTCATGGCGCATGCGCACGGCGGGGCGGCGATGCACCCGCGCCAGGTGCCGTGCTGGATGACCCATACCAACGAGCGCACGCACGACATCATCCGCAGCGGCTTCGACCGCAGCCCGATGTTCACCGGCAAGATCGAGGGCGTCGGCCCGCGCTACTGCCCGAGCGTGGAAGACAAGATCAACCGGTTCGCCGACAAGGACAGCCACCAGATCTTCCTGGAGCCCGAAGGCCTGACCACGCACGAGTTCTACCCCAACGGCATCAGCACCAGCCTGCCGTTCGACATCCAGTACGACCTGGTGCGCAGCATGGCGGGGCTGCAGAATGCGCACATCCTGCGCCCCGGCTACGCCATCGAGTACGACTACTTCGACCCGCGCTCGCTCAAGAGCACGTTCGAGACGCGCCAGGTACAGGGCCTGTTCTTTGCCGGTCAGATCAACGGCACCACGGGCTATGAAGAGGCCGCGGCGCAGGGGTTGTTCGCCGGCATCAATGCCGCGCTGCAGTGCCGCCAGATCAAGGGCGAGGCCAACGATTTCGGCGGCGCCTGGCTGCCGCGGCGGGATGAGGCCTACCTGGGTGTGATGGTGGACGACCTCATCACCAAGGGGGTGACCGAGCCCTACCGCATGTTCACCAGCCGGGCCGAGTTCCGCCTGCAGCTGCGCGAGGACAACGCGGACATGCGCTTGACCGAGGCCGGTCGTCAGCTGGGCCT
This sequence comes from Acidovorax sp. KNOB132, assembly GCF_057541515.1. Taxonomy (NCBI): domain Bacteria; kingdom Pseudomonadati; phylum Pseudomonadota; class Betaproteobacteria; order Burkholderiales; family Comamonadaceae; genus Acidovorax; species Acidovorax sp. KNOB132. The sequence continues at coordinate 5,146 of NZ_BAAJYT010000157.1, read as the reverse complement.
GGTGGACGATGCGCGGTGGGATGCCTTCAGCCGCAAGCGCGATGCGGTTTCACGTGAAACAGAGCGTCTCAAGGCCACCTGGGTGAACCCCCGCAGCCTGCCGGCCGAGGAGTCGGCGCGGGTGCTGGGCAAAGCCATCGAGCACGAATACAACCTGTTCGACCTGTTGCGACGTCCGGAAGTGGATTACGCCACGCTCATGGGCATGGACGGTGGCCGGCTGGCGTCGCCGGACGTTTCACGTGAAACACTCGGCGAGCTGGCCGACCCGGTGGTGGAGCAGGTGGAGATCGCCGCCAAATACTCCGGCTACATCGACCGACAAAAGGACGAAGTGCAGCGCGCCGCCCATTTCGAAACCCTGCGCCTGCCCGCCGAGTTGGACTATCTCCAGGTGCCGGCCCTGTCCATCGAGGTGCGCCAGAAGCTGCAGAAGCACCGTCCGGAAACCCTGGGCCAGGCCTCGCGCATCTCGGGCGTGACGCCCGCCGCGATCTCGCTGCTGCTGGTGCATTTGAAGAAGGGCGGTTTCAAGGGCTTCAGCGCCACGCCTGCCACAGCCGAGGTGCCCGCATGACCGCGCAGGCGTTGCAGGACACGCTGGCCGAAGGCGCGCAGGCCCTGGGGCTGGGGCTCGGCAGCGCACAGATCGGCCAGTTGATGGATTTCCTGGCGCTGCTGCAGAAGTGGAACAAGGTCTACAACCTGACGGCCGTGCGCGACCCGCAGGAGATGCTCACCCACCACCTGCTGGACAGCCTGGCGGCGGTGCCGCCGCTGCGCCGCCAGCTGGCGCAGGTGCCGGCGGACCTGGATGCCAACCCCGCGCTGCCGCCCCGGCTGCTGGACGTGGGCTCAGGCGGCGGGTTGCCTGGCGTGGTGTTCGCCATCTGCTGCCCGGGCCTGGACGTGAGTTGCGTGGACACCGTGGCCAAGAAGGCGGCGTTCATCCAGCAGGCCGCCGTGACGCTGCGCCTGCCCAACCTGCACGGCATCCACGCCCGGGTCGAGACCCTGGCCGGGCCGTACGATCTGGTGAGCTGCCGCGCCTTCGCCTCGCTGCCGGACTTCACCACCTGGTCGAGCGGCGCCATGGCAGGGCACGCCGTATGGCTGGCCATGAAGGGCAAGCGGCCCGATGACGAGATCGCCGCGCTGCCGGCGGGCGTGCAGGTGTTTCACGTGGAACCTCTTGCCGTGCCCGGCCTGGATGCCGAGCGCTGCATCGTCTGGATGCGGCGCCCGGCGGGTGCGCCGCCGGCCGTCGCTTAAACTCGCTCCTCCAGTTTTCGGGGGGCTTTCATGTTTGGCGTAGCAGATTACGGCGCGTTCGTCGCAGCCATCGTGTTGTTCCTCGCCATTCCCGGCCCCGGCAACCTGGCGCTCATCACCTCCACCAGCAAGGGCGGCGTGCGCGCCGGCCTGGCCGCCACGCTGGGCGTGATGGCCGGCGACCAGGTGCTGATGTGGATGGCGGTGGCGGGCGTCGCCGCGCTGCTGGCCTCGTACCCGGCGGCCTTCCATGCCGTGCAGTGGCTGGGCGCGGCCTACCTGGCGTGGCTGGGCTTCAAGATGCTGACCGCCCGGCCCGGCGGCCAGCCGGTGCTCCACATCGAGCCCCGGCACTACTTCCAGCAGGCGGCGTGGATCACGCTGCTCAATCCCAAGGCCATCGTGTTCTACATGGCGTTCTTCCCGTTGTTCGTGGACCCGGCGCGCCACCAGGGCCTGCTGACCTTCGGCGCCATGGCGGCCACCATCGCGGTGCTCACCTTCCTGTACGGCCTCGTCGTCGTGCTGCTGACCCACCGCCTGGCCGAGCGCATGCGCGCCAACCCGAAGGTCGCGCGCGGGCTGGAGAAGATCGCCGGCGTCTTCCTCATCGGCTTCGGCATCAAGCTGGCCCTCTCCAAATAATTTCCGCGAAACGAAAGCAGTCATGGCCAAGATTTTTTGCATTGCCAATCAGAAGGGTGGGGTGGGCAAGACCACCACTTCCGTCAACCTGGCCGCGGGGCTGGCCAAGATCGGCCAGCGGGTGCTGATGGTCGACCTGGACCCGCAGGGCAATGCCACCATGGGTTCGGGCGTGGACAAGCGCGCGCTGGAGCTGACGGTGTACGACGTGCTGCTGGAATCGTCCTCGGTCAAGGAGGCGGCGGTGCTGTCGGAAAAGTGCGGCTACCACGTGCTGGGCGCCAACCGCGAACTGGCCGGTGCCGAGGTCGAACTGGTGGCCCTGGAGCACCGCGAGCGGCGCCTGAAGGCAGCCCTCGCCGAGGTGGACAAGGACTACGACTTCATCCTCATCGACTGCCCGCCGTCCTTGAGCATGCTGACCCTGAACGGCCTGTGCTGCGCCCACGGCGTCATCGTGCCCATGCAGTGCGAGTATTTCGCGCTGGAGGGGCTGACCGACCTGGTCAACACCATCAAGCAGGTGCACGCCAACCTGAACAAGGACCTGCAGATCATCGGCCTGCTGCGCGTGATGTTCGACCCGCGCATCACGCTGCAAAGCCAGGTGAGCGAGCAGCTCAAGGACCACTTCGGCGACAAGGTGTTCAACACGGTGATCCCACGCAACGTGCGCCTGGCCGAGGCACCGAGCTACGGCCTGCCCGGCGTGGTGTTCGACCCGTCCGCCAAGGGCAGCCAGGCGTTCGTGGACTTCGCCCGCGAGATGGTCAAGCGCGTCAAGCGCATGTAGGCCGCAGCGGGTTTGAGTGCCAGATCGCCTCCATGCCGGCGGATTCATTGCCCTATTTGCTATCAAAAACATAGTATGAAACCAGACAACGTGCTGCTGCTGCCCGGTTGGCAGAACTCCGGGGAAGACCACTGGCAAAGCCGCTGGGAGCGCCTGCACGGCTACCGGCGCGTGGAGCAGCACGACTGGATGCACCCGCTGCGTGGCGACTGGTCCGCCCGCCTGGAAGAGGTGGTGGTGGACGCCGGCGGCCCCGTGGTGCTGGTGGCGCACAGCCTGGGCTGCATCCTCACCGCCTGGTGGGCGGCGCATTCGAAGAACGCCCACCGGGTGCGCGGCGCGCTGCTGGTGGCCCCCGGCGACGTGGAGCACCCCGACATCGCGCCCCTGCTGCCCGGCTGGGCCCCCATCGCGCGCCAGCCGCTGCCGTTTCCTGCCGTGCTGGTGGGCAGCCGCAACGACCCCTACTGCAGCTTCGAGCGCGTGCAGGGGGCTGGGCCACGACTGGGGCGCGCGCTTCGTCGATGCGGGCGCGCTCGGCCACATCAATGCCGAGTCGGGCCTGGGGGACTGGGCGCAAGGCCACGGCTGGCTGGAGGCGCTGTCGCGGTGATGCGGCGACAGCCCCCGGGCGCTCGGCCGAGGGGCCGAGGCCCGTGCCTCAGGCCCGTGCCACGCCGCTTTCCTGGATCGCACGGCTCAAGGCGGGCGTGGCGTCCAGCCTCCAGGTGGCCGCGGAGTGCGGCGTGGGCCTGCTGAGCCTGGCCGGGGTTCCGGTCATGGTGTTCACCGGCAAGCTGTTCGCCGCCGCCGTGCTGGCCGTGATCGCGCTCGGGGTGTTCCTGCGGTTCGCGGCGCGGCGGGGAACGCCCGGGTCGGCCGCCACACCGCCTGCACCGCTGTGGCTGTCTGCGGCGGTGGCCCTGCTCACGGCGCTTGAAGTGGCCCTGGCGGTAGAGGCCACGGGCCTGCCGGTTCGTCACGGCCAGCCAGGGTTTTCGCAGGGGAACTGGCTGTGGGTGCTGCTGGCGTTCGCAGGGCTTTTCTGGGGCCAGCGGCGCTGGCTGAACCGGCGCCTTGCCCGCCGCCGCGGGTCCGATCCGCACGGCATCCGCCCCCCTTTTTGATTTGTACGAGGAACGACAACATGGTCACCAAGAAACCCAAGGGCCTCGGCCGCGGCCTGGAAGCATTGCTGGGCCCCAAGGTCGCGGAAAAGGGCGATGCCGCCCCGCCGCCGCCCGAAGGCACTCCCACCACGCTGGCCCTGGCCGACATGGTGCCCGGCATGTACCAGCCCCGCACGCGCATGGACGAGGGCGCGCTGTACGAGCTGGCCGAGTCGATCAAGGCGCAGGGCATCATGCAGCCGATCCTGGTGCGCCGGCTGGCGCAGGGCGATCATGCGGGCCGCTACGAGATCATCGCCGGCGAGCGGCGCTTTCGGGCCGCGCGGCTGGCGGGCCTGGCCGAGGTGCCGGTGCTGGTGCGCGACGTGCCCGACGAGTCGGCCGCCGCCATGGCCCTCATCGAGAACATCCAGCGCGAGGACCTGAACCCGCTCGAAGAGGCGCAGGGCCTGTCGCGCCTGGTCAAGGAGTTCGGTCTCACGCACGAGCAGGCCGCGCAGGCCGTGGGCCGCTCGCGCAGCGCCGCCAGCAACCTGCTGCGCCTGCTGAACCTGGCCGACCCGGTGCAGACGATGCTGATGGCCGGCGACATCGACATGGGCCATGCGCGCGCGCTGCTGTCGCTGGACCGGGCGGCGCAGATCACGGCGGGCAACCAGATCGCGGCCAAGAAGCTGTCGGTGCGCGAGGCCGAAGCCCTGGTCAAGAAGATCGGCGCCGAGTTCAGCCTGGTGCCCCAAAAGCCCAAGAAGGACGCCAAGTCGCGCGACCTCAAGAGGGTCGAGGAGGAGCTGTCCGACCTGCTCATGGCCGAGGTCGAGGTGCGGGTCAAAAAGCGCGTCAAGCGTGGCAGCCGCACCGAGGAGATGGGCGAGCTGGCGATCCAGTTCGGCTCGATCGAGGCGCTCAACGGCCTGATCGAGCGCCTGCGGGGCTGACGCTCTCCCTGCCGCCCGGCACCAGCGCATTGCGTTGGTCGATATGCGAAATCCGCGCTTTGCGCGGGCGCGATCCCTGTTCAGAATCGGCGCCCCGTCGGCATGGCTCCACTGGTGGCGTTGGGCCGCGCAGGGAGGCCGGCGGACAGGGAGGTGCATACCAATGAAAGTGACAGTGAACGCTGCCGAGGTGAAACACCGGCAGCCCGAATCCACCGGGGCCGATGGCGCCCCGGCCATCGGCAAAAGCGGGCCCGCTGCGGCGGGGCCCTCGGGCCATCCGGACCTGGCGGCCAGGCAACCCCGTTCCCCGGGCGCCGAGGCCGTGCGATCGCGCGTGCCGCTGTCGGCGCTGCCGACCGGCGCGG
>NZ_BAAJYT010000156.1:0-8959 GCF_057541515.1 Acidovorax sp. KNOB132 | reverse complement strand
CGACCGCATCGAGGTGCTGCGCGGCCCGTCCGGCCTGCTGCAGGGCGCGAGCGAACCCGGCGGCACCATCAACCTGGTGCGCAAGCGCGCGCAGTCCGCATTGGGGCTGAACGCCAACGTGTCCGCGGGGTCGTGGAACATGCGCCGCGCCGACGTGGACCTGACCGGCGCGCTCAACGCCGCGGGCACGCTGCGCGGCCGCGTGGTGGCGGTGAAGGACGACCGCGACAGCCACGTCGCCACGCTGAAGAACGACAAGACCCTGGGCTACGGCACGCTGGAGCTGGACATCACCCCGTCCACCACGCTGTCGGTCGGCCACACGCGCCAGAAGGTGCGCGCCACGGTGGACCAGGGCCTGCCCGCTTATGCCGACGGCCGGCTGCTGGACGTGCCGCGCTCCACGTTCGCGGGCATCGCCGCCAACCGCCAGGACCTGGACAACACCGACACCTTCGCGGAACTGGAGCACCGCCTGTCCAATGGCGGGCAGGTCAAGTTCGTGGCGCGCGACGTGCACCGCGAATCGCTGTACCGCTCGGTGCGGGCCAACTCGGCCGTGGCGGCCAACGGCAACTACCAGCTGCAGTCGGTGGACTTCCAGCAGGACCTGAAGGACCGCAACTACGACCTGTACATCGCCTCGCCGCTGTCGCTGGCCGGCCGCACGCACCGCGTGCTGCTGGGCGTGAGCCACACGACCAGTGAAAGCCTGGACGGCAACTCCGCCTTCGGCGCGCCCCGCACCGCCAACATCTTCAATCCGCAGTACGACCTGCCCTACCCCAGCATCACGCTGCCCGGCTTTCAGAGCGCCACCCGGCGCACCGAGAACGCGCTGTACGGCCAGGCGCAGGTCAGCGTGGCCGAGCGCCTGAAGGTGCTGGCCGGCGGGCGCCTGTCCTGGGCCAAGGCCGAGACGCGCACGCTGAGCACGGGCCAGACCACGGCCACCGCCGACCCCGGACGGCAGTTCATCCCCTCGGTGGCCGCGATCTACGAGCTGAACGAAAACCTGTCGGCCTACACGAGCTATGCCGAGACCTTCGTGGTGCAGTCCAGCCTGGACCGCGCGGGCCGCCTGCTCACGCCGCGTTCGGGCTCGCAGATCGAGGCGGGCGTGAAGGGCGAGTTTTTGAACAAGCGCCTGCAGACGCACTTCGCCCTCTTCCGCATCCTGGACAAGGACCGCGCCATCGCCGACCCGGACGTTCCCACCGCCTCCCTGGCCGGCGGCAAGGTGCGCGCGCAGGGCTTCGAGACCGAGGTGAGCGGCCAGGTCGCGCCCGGCTGGGACGTGCTGGCCGGCTACGCCTTCACCGCCACCAAGTACCTGCAGGCCCCCGTGTCGCAGCAGGGCCAGGTGTTCAGCCCCATCACGCCGCGCCACAGCGTGAACCTGTCCACCCGCTATGCCTTCAAGGGGCCGGTGCTGCAGGGGCTGAGCGTGGGCGGAGGCGTGAGCTACCGCAGCGAGTTCTTCGCGCAAAGCGGCACGGTGCGCCTGACCTCGGGCGACTACGCGCTGTTCAACGCCCAGGTGGCCTACCAGATCAACGACAAGCTTTCGGTGAGCCTGAACGTGGACAACCTGTTCGACAAGACCTACTACGAGAAGGTCTCCAGCCTGGGCCGCCAGAACTTCTACGGCGAGCCGCGCCGCGTGACGGTGGCGCTCAAGGCGCGCTACTAGGCGCACGGCCGAGCGGGGCCCCGATGCTGCCGGCCGCCAAGCCTTTTTGCATCAAAACGGCCTCCTGCGCATGTTCTTCTAGGGCATACCGCTATTTATTTGATAGCAAACGTTTTTTCAACCTCTGTTTCACAGGAGCTTTCCGATGTCCACCTTGCTCAAGCCCATCACCGCCGCCGTGCTGTCCGCGCTGGCGGCCACGGCCGTCCAGGCCCACCAGGTCTGGATCGAGGCCAGCGGCGCCCAGGCCCGCGTGCAGTTCGGCGAATACGCCGACGGCCTGCTGGAAAAGTCGCCCGGTGCGCTCGACAAGTTCAAGGGCGTGCCGGTGCTCGAGCAGCAGCCACGCGGCGGCGAGGCCCGGCGCATCGAAGGCCAGCGCAGCGCCACCGCGTTCACCTACGCCCTGCCGGCGCCGGCCGACACGCTGTTCGCCGAGGCGCCGTATCCGCTGATCGACCGCACCAAGGCCGGCCAGCCACCGCTGCTGTGGCGCCCCGCCGCGCGCTGGGTGGCCAGCCTGGCGCAGCCCGTGGCCGCCACCGCGCCGCTGGACGTGGTGCCCACCGGCAAGGCGGGCGAACTGCGCGTGGTGTTCAACGGCAAGCCGCTGCCCAAGGCCCAGGTGACCCTGGTATCGCCCTCGGGCTGGGCCCGCGAGGCCGCCACGAATGCCGAAGGCACGGTGCACTTCGAGCTGCCCTGGAAGGGCCAGTACGTGGCCGAGGTCAAGCACAGCGACAAGCAGCCCGGCGAACACGCAGGCGAGAAGTACGGCGAGGCCAGCTACCTCACGACGCTCACCTTCGTGCAGGTGGCCGGCATGGAATCGCCCCCGCTGCCCGCCCCGGCCGCGCACTGACCTCCGCGCCGGCCCGGCGCTGACCGGCCCGCCGTCCCCGAAGACCTTTCACGGCCGCCGCGCCGTGACGGCGGCGACGCCCTGCGCGCCGCATTTTTGAACCAAACAGCCCTCCTGCCAGCGGATTCATTGCCAGGAGCGCTATTGAAAAAGTAGCAACATGACCTCGCACCTCCCTTCCCCACATGCCCACGGCGCACCCTGCCGCCCCTTGCCCCTGGCCGCCGCCCTGCACACCGCGATCGCGCTGCTGTGCGGCCTGGGCGCCAGCGCCGCCCAGGCCCAGTCCGCCGCGCCCGTGGCGGAAACCACGCTCGCCCCCGTGACCGTCAAGGCCGGCGCGGATCAGGAAAGCCCCACCGCGCCCGTCAGCGGCTTCGTCGCCAAGCGCGCCCTTTCGGCCACCAAGACCGACACGCCGCTCATCGAAACCCCGCAGGCCATCAGCGTGGTCACGCGCGACCAGATGGAGGCGCAAGGCGCGCTGACCCTGCGCCAGACCACGGCCTACACCGCCGGCATGGTCTCCAACTACTTCGACAGCCGGGTGGACAGCTTCACGGCACGCGGCGGCAGCGTGACGCAGTACCAGGACGGCCTGCTGCGCACCTACGGCACCTACAACAACACCAAAGCCGAGCCCTACCTGCTGGAGCGCGTCGAATTCCTGCGCGGCCCTTCGTCCGTGCTGTACGGCCAGGGCAGCGTGGGCGGCGTGCTCAACCTCACCAGCAAGCGCCCGCAGGCCGAGCCGCTGCGCGAAGTGCAGGTGCAGCTGGGCAACTACGCGCGCAAGCAGATCGCCGCCGACATGACCGGCCCGCTCACCCAGGACGGCGAGTGGCTCTACCGGCTGGTGGCCGTGGGCCGCGACAGCGACTCGCAGGTCGACCACGTGAGCGACGACCGCCTCATCCTCGCCCCGTCGCTCACCTGGAAGCCCAACGCCGCCACGTCGCTCACGCTGCAGTTCACGCACCAGAAAGACCAAAGCGGCTCGCTGATCGGCTTCTTTCCCTGGCAAGGCACGCGGCTGTCCAGCCCCTACGGCCAGATCCCGACCTCGACCTTCATCAGCGAACCGGGCTGGGACGCCTTCGACACCGAGAACAATTCCTGGGGCTATCTGTTCAGCCACCGCCTGAACGACCAGTGGACGGTGCGCCAGAACCTGCGCCGCACGGTGAGCGAGGTGGACTACCGCAGCATCTACACCAGCTTCAGCGCCAACCGCGCCACCGGCCGGCCGGCGCGCCCGGTGTTCAATGCGGACAACCGCACCTTGCTGCGCGACGCCTCCTGGCAGATCAACTCCAGCCGCCTGCTGCTGGCGGACACGCAGATCGAAGGCAAGGTGCAGGCCGGCGCCACCGAGCACACGCTGCTCTTCGGCATGGACGCGCAGCGCAACGAGACCAGCCAGTCCTCGTGGTTCCAGACCATCTCGGGCATCGACGCCTATGCGCCGGTGTACGGCAACTTCACGGCGCCCTCGGCCTCGGCGCTGGTGCGCCAGCCCAACGTCACCCAGCGCCAACTGGGCTTTTACGCCCAGGACCAGATCCGCTGGGGCCGCTGGACGGCCACGCTCGGCCTGCGCCACGACAGCGCCAAGACCGAGACGGCCGGCCGCCCCGCCGCCGCCGTGGACGACACCGCCTGGACCAAGCGCGTCGGCGCCACCTACCAGGCCGATGGCGGCTGGGCACCGTACGTGGGCTACTCCGAATCGTTCCAGCCGCTGGGCGGCGTGGACTTCTTCGGCACCCCGTTCAAGCCCCAGCGCGGCGAGCAGTGGGAAGCCGGCGTGAAGTGGCAGCCGCAGGACCGGGGCATCAGCGCCTACGCGGCCGTATACCAGCTGCGCGAGAAGAACCGCAAGACCAACGACCCCTCCAACCCGCTTAACAGCCTGCAGCTCGGCGAAGTGAAAACCAAGGGCTTCGAGACCGAGATGACCGCCAGCCTGGCCCGCAACTGGGACTGGACGGTGGGCTATGCCTACACCGACGCCGTCATCTCGCGCAGCAACGCCGGCGACCAGGGCCTGCCCGTGGCCAGCGTGCCCAAGCACACGGCGTCGAGCTGGCTCATGCACCGCTTCGCGGCCGAAGGGCGCGGCGGCTGGACGGTGGGCGCGGGTGTGCGCTACACCGGCTCGCAGTGGACCGGCACCACGGCCATCACCACGCCATCGGCGCTCATCGCCGATGCCATGGCGGCCTACGACGCCGGCAGCTGGCGCCTGGCCTTCAACGTGGTCAACCTGGCCGACAAGGTGCAGATCACCCAGTGCCTGGCGCGCGGCGACTGCTTCTACGGCCAGCGCCGCACCTACACGATGACGGGCACCTACCGGTTCTGAGCGCGCCCCCCCGCACCGGGGCCTCACCCCAGCCACCACCGTGCCAGGGCGCCGTACAGCGGAATGCCCAGCACGAGGTTGAAGGGAAAGGTGATACCCAGGGACAGGCCCACGTAGAGCGCCGGCCGGGCCTCCGGCATCGCGTGGCGCAGCACGGCGGGCACGGCGATGTAGGAGGCGCTGGCGCCCAGCACGGCCAGCAGCGTGGCCTCGGGCACCGCCAGGCCCGCCAGCTTGGCCAGCCCCAGGGCCAGCAACCCGTGCGCCACCGGGCCCACCACGGCGAACAGTGCCAGCGGCAGGCGCTGCGCGCCGAGCCCGGCCAGGCCCGGGAGGCTGCGCGCCGTCATCAGGCCCATGTCCAACAGGAAGAACGCCAGCAGGCCCTTGAACAGGTCCACGGTGAAGGGATGCATGGCCTGTTCGCCCTGCGCACCCGTCAACAGCCCCACCAGCAGCGCCCCCAGCAGCAGCACGGCGCCGCCGTCGGTCAACGCCTCGCGCAGCACCGGGCCCAGTGGCGAGCCCACCCGCGCCGGCCCGATGCCCGGGCCGCCAGCCATCACGGCCTGCGATCCCACGGCAATGGGGGCCACCGCGGCCGGGGCGCGCAGCCAATGCGCCATCACCACCGCCAGCACGATGGCGGGCGACTCCATCAGCGCCATGGCCGCGGCCATGTAGCCGCCGGCAGGGGTGCCCTGCTGCTCCAGCAGGTGGCTGGCGGTCACGAACGTCACGGCGCTGACGCTGCCGTAGGTGGCCGCCACGGCAGCCGCATCGAAGGGCGGCAGCAGGCGGCGCAGCACGCACCATGCGATGGCCGGCACGGCGACGGCGAGCACCAGGGCACTGACCAGGGCGGCCGAGACCTGCACCGTCCAACCGGACTGGGCCAGGGCGAATCCGCCCTTGAGGCCCAGCGCCATGAGCAGGTACAGCGACAGAAAGCGCGACAGCGGCGCGGGAATCTCCAGGTTGGAGCGCAGCAGCCCGGCCGCCAGGCCGAGCACGAAGAACAGAATCGCGGGATCGAGCAGGTGTTTCATGGGGCGCGATGCTAGGCGGCAATGGCGATGAAGGAAAATCGATACTGTCGATCCGACCCATCGGGATTTCTCTATGCATGCCACTTTCCGCCAATTGCAGATCATGCTGGCCCTGGCCGAGACCGGCTCCATCACCGGGGCCGCGCGCCACTGCCATGTGACCCAGCCCACGGCATCGATGCAGCTCAAGGAGCTGTCGGACGCCATCGGCCTGCCGCTGTACGAGCGCGTTGGCCAGCGGCTGCACCTCACCCAGGCGGGCGAGGCGGCGGCGCAGACGGCACGCGCCATCGCGGCCGACTGGGAGGCATTGGAGCAGCGCGTGGCAGCGCTCAAGGGCGTGAGCCAGGGCCGGCTGCGCATCGCGCTGGCCAGCACCGCCAAGTACTTCATTCCGCGCATGCTGGGCCGCTTTTGCGAAGAGCATCCGGGCGTGGACGTGGCGATGCAGGTGCTCAACCGCGATGGCGTGGTGCAGCGCCTGCTGGCCAACGAGGACGATCTCTACATCCTGTCCATCCCGCCGCGCGGCGTGCCGCACGACCGGCAGGTGCTGCTGAGCAACCCGCTGGTGGTCATCGCCGCGCACGACCATCCGCTGGCCGCGCGCCGGCGCGTGCGGCTGGAGCAATTGCTCAAGGAGCCGTTCATCCTGCGCGAGACGGGCTCGGGCACACGGCTGGCGACGGAGGAGCATTTCAAGGCCCTGGGCTTCGCGCCGCGGGTGCGTCTGGAACTGGGCAGCAACGAGGCCATCAAGCAGTCCGTGGCGGCACGCATGGGCCTGGGGCTGGTGTCGCGGCATGCGCTGGCCGCAGACCCTGCCAGTGAGGGCGTGGCCATCCTGGCGGCGGAGCGCATGCCCGTGCCCTCGTCATGGTATGTGCTGTGGCCGCAGGGCAAGCGGCTGTCTCCCATTGCCGAGACCTTTCTGCGGCAGCTGCTGCAACAGGCGCGCCGATGGGAAGTGCACTCCTGATGCCAGCGAGCGGCACGGCGCGGCGCAAGCGCTTTTTCCCACAAGACAATGGCCTGCGACGCCCATGCCCCCCGCGATCGCGATCCCGTCGATAGGCCGGGGTTCAGCGGCCCGCGATCATCTTCACGCCCAGGCCCACGAACACGGTGCCGGCCACGCGGTCCAGCCACAGGCCGGCGCGCGGCCTGCGCTGGAGCCAGGCGCCAATGGCACCCGCAAAATAGCCCAGCAGCCCGAACAGCACCGCCGCCTGCAGCGTGAACAAGAGCCCCAGCAGGCCCAGTTGCAGGGCGACGTTGCCTTGCGCCGGCACCACGAACTGCGGCAGGAACGACAGGAAGAAAAGCACCACCTTCGGGTTGATCGCGTTGGCGAGCATGCCCTTGAAGAACAGGCTCCGGAGCGACTGCGCCGGTGCGCCCGTGGCATCGACGCGGCCGGCGCCCGGGCTGCGCAGCGCCTGAATGCCCAGCCAGATCAGGTAAGCCCCGCCCAGCCACCGCAACGCCGTGAAGGCGACGGGCGACGCGGCGATCAGCGCACTCACGCCCACCACGGCCAGCAGCGTGTGGCTCAGGCACCCCAGCGCGCAGCCCAGCCCGAACACGATGCCCTGCCAGCGCCCCCTGGACATCCCCATGCCCAGCACCAGCAGGTTGTCGGGACCGGGCGTGGCCGTGATGAGCACGGCGGTGAGCAAGAACGCGAGCAGTTGGGCGAAGGTGAGCATCGGACGATGATATTCGCGTGCGGCTCCCTCTCCACCAGCGTGGAGCGCAGCATGCCTCGACCCCCAAAAAAAAAGGCCGCGCTGTGCAGCGCGGCCTTTCGACGAACCGGTGGCGATCACACGTTCATGATCGACACGAGGCGCGTGTTCAGATGGGCTTCCACGGCCTCGGAGCCGCCTTCGGAGCCGTAGCCCGAATCCTTCAGGCCGCCGAAGGGCAGCTCGGCTGCGGGTGCGGCGGCCTGGTTGATCCAGAGCATGCCGACCTCCAGGCGCTGGGCCAGCAGGTGCGCGTTCTTGAGCGAGCGCGTGAAGGCATAGCCCGCCAGGCCGAACGGCAGGCGGTTGGCCTCGGCGATGGCGTCCTCGATCTTCTCGAAACCGCGCACGGCGGCCACGGGGCCGAAGGGCTCTTCGTTGAAGATGCGGGCCGACAGGGGCACGTCGTTGAGCACCGTGGGCTGGAAGAAATTGCCTTCGCTGCCGATGCGTTCGCCGCCGGTGGCCAGTTGCGCGCCCTGTTGCACCGCGTCGGCCATCAGGTCGGCCATGGCGGTGATGCGGCGCGGGTTGGCCAGCGGGCCCATCTGCGTGCCGTCGGCCAGGCCGTTGCCCACCTTGAGGCCCTGCGCGTGGCGCGACAGCGCGGCCACGAAATCGGCGCGGATGCTCTCATGCACCAGGAACCGCGTGGGCGAGATGCACACCTGGCCCGCGTTGCGGAACTTGGCGCCGCCGGCGGCCTTGATGGCCAGCTCGACATCGGCGTCTTCCGCCACGATCACCGGGGCGTGGCCGCCCAGTTCCATGGTCACGCGCTTCATGTGCTTGCCGGCCAGGGCGGCCAGCTGCTTGCCCACGGGCGTGGAGCCGGTGAAGGTCACCTTGCGGATGATCGGGTGCGGGATGAGGTAGTTGGAGATTTCCGCCGGGTCGCCATAGACCAGGCCCACGGCGCCTGCGGGCACGCCGGCATCGGCGAACGCGCGGATCAGCTCGGCCGGGCTGGCCGGGGTTTCTTCCGGCGCCTTCACGAGGATGGAGCAGCCGGCCGACAGGGCCGCGGCCAGCTTGCGCACCACTTGGTTGATCGGGAAGTTCCAGGGCGTGAACGCCGCCACGGGGCCCACGGGGTCCTTCACGACCATCTGGCGCGCGGCCAGGTTGCGGGACGGGACGATGCGGCCATACACGCGCTGCGATTCGTCGGCGAACCACTCGATGATGTCGGCGGAGGCCATGGTTTCCATGCGGGCCTCGGCCAGGGGCTTGCCCTGCTCC
>NZ_BAAJYT010000155.1:0-9001 GCF_057541515.1 Acidovorax sp. KNOB132 | reverse complement strand
CACCCACAGCACCACGGCGATGCCGCCCAGCGCCAGCGCGCAGGTCAGCCCCGAACAGGCCCGCCAGGCCGATGTGCGCGGCCAGCACGGGGGCCGCGACGAGCGCCACGGCGAACATCAGCCCGATGCTGCCGCCCACCAGTGCCATGGCCTTGGTGCGCACGGCATCGCGCGTCTGGTCGGCCAGCAGCGCCGTCACGGCGGCCGACACTGCGCCCGCGCCCTGCAGCGCGCGGCCGGCCAGCAGCCCGGTGAGCGAGTCGGCCAGCGCCGCCAGCAGGCTGCCGGCGGCGAACACGGCCAGGCCCAGCACGATCACGCGCTTGCGCCCGAAGCGGTCGGACGCCATGCCCAGCGGCAGCTGCAGCACCGCCTGCGTGAGGCCGTAGATGCCCATGGCCAGGCCGACGAGCGCGGGATCGTCGCCGCCCGGGTATTTGCGCGCTTCGAGCGCGAACACGGGCAGCACGAGGAACAGCCCCAGCATGCGCAGCGCGAAGATCAGCGCCAGCGCGAGGCTGGAGCGGCGCTCCAGCGGCGTCATGGCGGTGGCGTTGGACGGGGGCGAGGCGGTGGCGCCTGGACCTGGAAGGTGGGTGGAGGAATCCGGCACGGTGGGTGCGCTGAGGGCCTGAAGCCAAAGCCGCGATTCTCGCCCATCGCCCGCAGGCCGGAACCGGCGCCACCGCGCAGGCATTGACGGCCTGGCGAACCCGTTTTCGCCGCTGCGGGCAAAAAGGCCACCATGCCGGCGGATTCATTGCCCTGATTGCTATTAAATAAGGAGCAGATGGTTTTCCGGCCCGCCGCCGGACCGCCCCCCGCCCGGCAGCAGGGGCCGGGTGGCCCTGCGGACGGCCCGCGCCGGGGGGCGTGGCCTATCATGGTGGGTTTCCCCGCCCAGAGCCGCGCCCACCGTGAACCACTCCCCCTTCTCCCGGCCCGCCGACGATGGCGACGCCCCTGCAGCGCCGGCCGCCGGCCGCTACCTGGGCGCCGCCCTGCAGCAGGCTCGCATCAGCATCCGCGGGGCGCGCACGCACAATCTCAAGAACATCGACCTGGACATCCCGCGCAACCAGCTGGTGGTGATCACCGGGCTGTCGGGCTCGGGCAAGTCCAGCCTGGCGTTCGACACGCTCTATGCCGAGGGCCAGCGCCGCTATGTGGAGAGCCTGTCGGCCTATGCGCGGCAGTTCCTGGGCCGGCTGGACAAGCCCGACGTGGACCTGATCGAGGGCCTGTCGCCGGCCATCTCGATCGAGCAGAAGGCCACCAGCCACAACCCGCGCTCCACCGTGGGCACGGTGACCGAGATCCACGACTACCTTCGCCTGCTGTACGCGCGCGCCGGCACGCCTTACTGCCCCTACCACGGCCTGCCGCTGGCCGCCCAGACGGTGAGCCAGATGGTGGATGCCGTACTGGCCCTGCCCGAGGACACCCGCCTCATGGTGCTGGCCCCGGTCGCGCGCGACAAGAAGGGCGAGTTCACCGAACTCTTCGCGCAGATGCAGGCGCTGGGCTATGTGCGCTTTCGGGTGGACGGCACCATCTACGAATACGAAAGCCTGCCGCAGCTCAAGAAGACCGAAAAGCACGACGTGGACGTGGTGATCGACCGCCTGAAAGTGCGCGCCGAGATGCAGCAGCGCTTGGCCGAAAGCTTCGAGGCGGCCCTGCGCGTGGGCGGCGTGGAGGGCAACGGCCGCGTGCTGGCGCTGGAGATGGATGGCGGCCAGGAGCACCTGTTCTCCAGCAAGTTCGCCTGCCCCGTGTGCAGCTATTCGCTGGCCGAGCTGGAGCCGCGCCTGTTCTCGTTCAACTCGCCCATGGGCGCCTGCCCGGCCTGCGACGGCATCGGGCAGCAGGAGGTGTTCGATCCCGCGCGCGTGGTGGCCTTTCCGTCCTTGAGCCTGGCCAGCGGCGCCATCAAGGGCTGGGACCGGCGCAACGGCTACTACTTCGCCATGCTGGAGAGCCTGGCCAGGCACTACCGCTTCGATGTGGAGGCACCCTACGAATCGCTGCCCCCGCCGGTGCAGCAGGCCGTGCTGTACGGATCGGGCGAGGAGGAGATCGCCTTCAACTACGTGCTGGACAGCGGCGCCAACAAGGGCAAGGCCATCGTCAAGAAGCACCCTTTCGAAGGCATCCTGCCCAACATGGCGCGGCGCTACCGCGAGACCGATTCGGTGGTCGTGCGCGAAGAGCTCGCGCGCTACCGCAGCACCCAGCCCTGCCCCGAATGCCACGGCGCGCGGCTGCGGCTGGAGGCGCGCCACGTGAAGGTGGGCGAGGGCGAACAGGCCCGTGCCATCTACGAGGTGAGCCACGCCACGCTGGCCGACGCGCACGCCTGGTTCTCGCAGCTCAAGCTCACCGGCGCCAAGGCCGAGATCGCCGACAAGGTGGTGCGCGAGATCGGCACGCGCCTCACGTTCCTCAACGACGTGGGGCTGAACTACCTGAGCCTGGACCGCAGCGCCGAGACGCTCTCGGGCGGCGAGGCCCAGCGCATCCGCCTGGCCAGCCAGATCGGCTCGGGCCTGACCGGCGTGATGTACGTGCTCGACGAGCCCAGCATCGGCCTGCACCAGCGCGACAACGACCGCCTGATCGCCACCTTGCAGCACCTGCGCGACATCGGCAACAGCGTGATCGTGGTCGAGCACGACGAGGACATGATGCGCGCCGCCGACCACGTGATCGACATGGGCCCCGGCGCCGGCGTGCACGGCGGGCGCGTGATGGCGCAGGGCACCTACGACGCGGTGCGCGGCCATCCCGATTCGCTCACGGGCCAGTACCTGTCGGGCACGCTGTCCATCCCCGTTCCCCCGCGCCGCACGCCGTGGCTGCCCGTGATGGAAGGCACCCCCGCGGCCCCCGAAGCGGCGAAGAAGGGCAAATCGCGCTTCCCTGAAACCGAGGCCAGCAAGCGCCGCGCGGAGCAGCGCGCCGAGCGCCAGGCCGAGCACCGCGCCACCCAGGGCCGGCTGCAGGCCCTGCGCGTGGTCGGTGCCACGGGCCACAGTTTGAAGAACGTGAGCGTGGAGTTTCCCGTGGGCCTGCTCACCTGCGTGACCGGCGTCTCCGGCTCCGGCAAGAGCACGCTCGTCAACGACACGCTGTATGCCGCCGTGGCGCGCCAGCTCTACCGCGCGCACGACGAGCCCGCGCCGCATGAGGCCATCGAGGGCATGGAGTATTTCGACAAGGTCATCAACGTCGACCAAAGCCCCATCGGCCGCACGCCGCGCAGCAACCCCGCCACCTACACCGGCCTGTTCACGCCCATCCGCGAACTGATGGCCGAGGTGAACACCGCCAAGGAACGTGGCTACGGGCCCGGGCGCTTTTCCTTCAACGTGGCCGGCGGCCGCTGCGAGGCCTGCCAGGGCGACGGCGTGGTGAAGGTGGAGATGCACTTTCTGCCCGACGTGTACGTGCCCTGCGACATCTGCCACGGCCAGCGCTACAACCGCGAGACGCTCGAAGTCCTGTGGAAGGGCAAGAACATCGCGCAGATCCTCGACCTCACGGTGGAAGACGCCTTCGCCTTCTTCAAGGACGTGCCGACCATCGCGCGCAAGCTGCAGACGCTGCTGGACGTGGGCCTGTCGTACATCCGCCTGGGCCAGGCCGCCACCACGCTCTCGGGCGGCGAGGCCCAGCGCGTGAAGCTCGCGCAGGAATTGAGCAAGCGCGACACCGGCCGCACGCTCTACATCCTGGACGAGCCCACCACCGGCCTGCACTTCGCCGACATCGACCTGCTGCTCAAGGTGCTGCACCAGCTGCGCGACGCGGGCAACACCATCGTCGTGATCGAGCACAACCTGGACGTCATCAAGACGGCCGACTGGATCATCGACATGGGCCCCGAGGGCGGTGCCGGCGGCGGCACCGTGGTGGGCGAGGGCACCCCCGAAGACCTGGCCGCCAACCCGGCCAGCCACACCGGGCGGTACCTGGCGCGCTACCTGCCGTCCACAGCGCAGGGCTGATCGATAGTTACGTTACTTTCGGTGGCAAATCAGTTGCCCCGAACCGCGCCGTGCGCCGGTTTTTACCCCCAGAATCCGCGGTTCTAAAAACAACCGAAGACGGAACGGGGAGGTCCCATGAACAAGGGCATGGTCCAAGTGGACCAGGAGCGCCTGCGCGCGCAACTGGAGAAAAAACTGCCGCCCAAGGTGCGGCTTTTTCAACTGGATGACATCCCGGGCGTGATGCGCTCGCGCATGGGGTGGCCGGTGGCGGCGGCGTTGATGGAGCGGTGGTTTCGGGGGGCGGCGTTTGAGATGCCGGGTCCGATGAAGCGGGGTGAGGTTGTCAACCGGCCCAGCACTCTCAGTGCGGCGCAATTGGATGAGAACACCGTTTCCATGGCCTGGGCGCGTGGTTTCGCAAGGGTGAACGCCGCCATGGCAAAACTGCAATCCCAGTGGGCCACTCCAGCTGGCGTGGTGCAACTGAAAAAAATCGTCAGGGAACAAGGCTTGGGTCGCCTGGGAACGCAAGCGTGGCGGTTGGGCGACCTGTCAAAGCCCGCGAAAATCCTGGACGAAACCTGCCAAGTGAATTACCTGGGGTTTGGCCGACTCAGCGATCCTCTGGACGATTTCTATGGGGCCATGGGCGAGGCCACCCTGAAAGTGGCCGTATCAGGCATGGTGACGCCGAAAGGAACTGGAAAAACTTCGATTGCCATCGACGAATTGGGTTTCTATCTGCGAGACGCCTACGATTTCAACGATGGCGAAAATTCCTTTCTTTCGCAGCCCCTGGGCTTCTGGGGTTTCGGGGGCGTCGAACGACTCCAGTGGGGTTCAGGCGTCTCCATCTCCGAGCAATGGGTTCAGGAGACAGATGCTCAAGTACGAAGCCACACTTACCTAGTGCAGAACACGGACTTTCGTCGCTGGCGTGCGTTACACGGCAGGGGTGGCGATTTCATCGTCCTTTCGAACGTGCACCGTGTGCAGCTTCCTTTTCCGATTCACATGGAGTGGTGATGCCCTTGAAAGATTTGAAAAAAGTGCCATGCATCGCGTGGTGTCTGGCCATCAACGCATTGCTCTTCGTAGGGTGGCATGTCTATGCCCCGACTTTTTTTGTACAGCGACAACAGCCCGCACATGACCTACCGCGTGGATGTTTACAACGCCTCGATTCTTCAGAGAATCATTCACTACGACTTCGGAATGCCTGCGATCGTGCGGCTGTACAGGGTGGAGCCCAGGGCCCTACTGGCCGAAAGCCATGTCGTTGATATGAGCGCAGGAAATGGCAGTATCAGTTGGCATACCGCTCCTCCGCTCGATTTCAATGAGGTGTATGCGGGCCATGGCGTGCTGTTCGAAAACATACCCTCTGAATGCCCCACCCAGGCACCGCCGCCGAGCTGTCTGAACCGGCCAGAAACGAAATCACGATGAAGCACTTCGCCTGGAACAAGATCCCTTGCATCGTCTGGTGCCTGGCGTTGAACGCTGCGCTGTTTCTGGCGTGGTACTTGTCTACGCCGGCGCTCTACAACCGCTACAACAGTCCTCTGCATACCTATCGACTGGAAATCTACGATGCATCCTGGTGGCAGCGTGTGCAGCACCTGGATTCAAAGAAGCCTTCTGTAGTCCGTCTCTACCATTCCGATTCTCAGGCGTTGTTGGGGACCAGCCCGGTGGTCGACCTTTGGCGCAACGATGCCATCGTCTGGAGCGTTAACTCGCCGGGAGACGACAACCATGTGCGTGTGGGGAAGGACGTGCGGTTCGACAAACTTCGGTCCGAGTGCGCGCCGCCGTCTCCCCTACGCATCTGCGAGCAACAGCAATAAGCCATGCGCCGCAGCGGTGATGAATTCATTGGATGTTGGCCCCACTCCAAGACCCCATGCTCACCGGATACGCTGCCCCACCGAGATTCCCCAGGCAACACCCAACCTCTCCATATTTGCTACCAGCGCGCCATCGTCGCGGCCTGCCCGCGATGGGCACATGAGAGCGAGACCAAAGCGCGTAGTCACACTTACCTTGTGCAGAACGAAGACTTTCGCAAATGGCGAGCAAAGCATGGGCGCGGCGGCGACTTCATCGTCCTGTCCGATGTGCACCGTGTGCGCCTTCCTTTTCCGATCAAGCTGGAATGGTGATGAAACTGTCAGATCTTCGTAAAGTCCCTTGTATCGTTTGGTGCCTTGCACTGAATGCGATTATTTTTTTTGGTCTGGTACGCGGCGACCCCCACTTTTTTCGATAGTGAGAACAGTCCTCACCGCGTTTACCGCCTTGAGTTCTACAAGGCATCAATCGTTCAGCGTGTCATCCATTACGACTACAAGATGCCTTATGTGGTGCGTCTTTACCGGGTTAATTCCAGGACATTGCTCGGTGAAAGCGAAGTGGTCGATCTCTGGATGAATGGCGAGACCAGTTGGCATTTGGATGCGCCGGTAGCCACTAACAAAGTTTACGTAGGGCGGGATGTGTTCTTCAACAACATTCCTTCCGAATGCACGGACCCTACTTTGCCACCAGATTGCCCTGCCAAGAAGTGAAGCAGATCAATGCCGGACCCATGATTTTCTCTTGTAGAGATGGTGAAAAACCTGTTTTCAATAGAGGCTCGTGCTTCGTCCGGTGCTTGGCGGTGACGGCCCTCTTTGTCATGGCTTGGTACGCCATGACGCCCACATTTTTCGACAGCGAAAACAGCCCATATCGCGTTTACCGCCTGGAGTTCCATAAAGCATCTCCCTTGCAAAGAATCGCCCATCTCGATTTCAAGATGCCCTATGTCGTGCGCTTGTACAAAATCGAGCCCAAGACGCTGCTGGGTGAAAGCGAAGTCGTCGATCTCTGGCTGAACGGCGAAATCACGTGGTATCTGAATTCTTCGGTGGACCGGAACGAAGTGCGCGTCGGCAGGGATGTCTTGTTTGAAAAAATCCCAGCGGAATGCACACCTGCGTCACCGTTGGTCAGTTGTCCCATGCCTTGATGCGCCCTTTGAAAAAAATCCCGTGTGTCGTGTGGTGCCTGATGCTGGGTGGTTGTGTTGTTTTGGGGTGGCGCGCCACTTCCCCTACGTTCCTGTACAGCTACAACAGTCCTCATGAAATCTATCGCCTTGAGTTCCATCGGGCATCGATCCTGCAGCGCATCGTCCACCACGATTTCAGGATGCCTTTCGTCGTCCGGCTATATCGTGTTTCGCCCAAAACGCTGTTGCGAGAAAGTGAAGTCGTGGACCTTCAAGGTGGTGGGCAGTTCGACTGGCACCTTGATCCACCAGTCGCTACCAACAAGGTGTATGTAGGCAATGAAGTGGTGTTTGAGGGCATCCCCTCGGAATGTGGCGACCCACCGCTTGCCAGTGGGTGTCCCGCCAAGCCTTGATGAAAGCGCGCCGGCCGTGAGCGAGTCTGTGCAAATCAGGAAAACCACCCTCGGATGGGGTACGGCCCTGGTAGCCCTCGCTGCTTTCGCTTGGTATGCCTCAACACCGACTTTTTTCGACAGCGAAAACAGTCCGCATCGGGTTTACCGACTGGAGTTCTACAAAGCATCGATCCTCCAGCGCGTCTTTCACCACGACTACAAGATGCCTTACGTGGTGCGGTTGTACCGCGTGGATTCCAGAACTTTGCTGGGTGAAAACAGCGTGGTCGATCTATGGCTGAATGGAGAGACCTACTGGTATCTGGACCCGCCGATGGACATGAAGAGAGTGCGTGTGGGGCGCGATGTGCTCTTCGGAAACATCCCCTCCGAATGCACGGACCCGACACGGCCACCGGATTGCGGCCCCCACAACTGACGCTTGCTAACCCACCGCGCCACCCATCACCCCAAGAATCCCAGATTCACCGGATACGCCGCTCCCCCGAAATTCCCCAGCCTCGGCAGCACGCCGGTCATCTCGGTGTTCGCCACCCCGAACCACCGCGCCATCGTGGCCGCGTACTGGTCCACGGCGGTGCTGGGCAGCAGGCGGCCCTGGCCCACGTGCCACTGGTCTTCGCTGCCGCTGCCATTGCCCACGCTGATGGGTGGCGGCGTGCCGTAGAAGGCCGCGCCGCGCACGGCGCCGCCGACCACGAAGTGGTGGCTGCCCCAGCCGTGGTCGGAGCCGTCGCCGTTGGAGGTGAGCGTGCGCCCGAAGTCCGATGCGGTGAAGGCGGTCACCTTGTCGGCCACGCCCAGCTCCACGGTGGCGTTGTAGAACGCGGTCATGGCGCTGCTCACGCGGTCCATCAGCACGGCCTGGCCCGAGACCAGGTTGTCGTGCAGGTCGAACCCGCCCATTGACACGAAGAACACCTGCCGCCGCGTGCCCAGCGCGCCGCGCGCCGCGATCAGCCGCGCCACCACCTTGAGCTGGTCGGCCAGGGGGTTGCCCGTGGGGAACGCGGTGGACACGCCCGCGCCCGCGAGCGCAGCGGAGATCTGCCCTTCCGAGCCGATGGAGCGCTGCGTCACGCGCGCGTATTCGGCCTCCATCGCGTGGGCGCTGGCGGCCTGCACCAGCTCGCTCAGCACGCCGCGCACGGCGCTTGATCCATAGACGTTGTTCTTGACCCCGTTGATGGGCACGGCGCCGCTGGTGCTGATCTGGTACTGCAGCGCCTGGTCGCCCGAGAGGAACACCGCGTTGCCGCTGGCCGAGATGCAGGTGAACAGCGAGTTGGTGTTGGCCGACAGGGCGAGGTCGCCCAGGTTGCCGCCCCAGCCCACGGTGGAGCCTTCGGCGCCCTGCGATTGCCACACCGACTGCTGGTCGTTGTGCGAAAAGAGCTTCGGGGGCAGCGGGTAGGTGCGGCGGTCGGCACTGGCGTACTGCGCCCGCGTGAGCGGCACCACCAGCGGCCCCACGTTGAGCTGCACCGCCGCGCGCCCGCTGTTGAAGAGGCCGGCCATGCCGGTCATGGCGGGGTGCAGCGCGTACTGCAGGCCGCCCGCGAGGGCGCTGGCCGGCTGCAGCACGGTGCCGC
>NZ_BAAJYT010000154.1:0-9038 GCF_057541515.1 Acidovorax sp. KNOB132 | reverse complement strand
TGGCGCTGCTCGATGCGCTGGCGATCGAGCGCGCGGTGCTCGCCGGCTACGACTGGGGCGGGCGCGCCGCCTGCGTGGTCGCGGCGCTGTGGCCCGAGCGGTGCGCGGGGCTGGTTTCGCTCAACAGCTACAACATCCAGGACATCGGCCGGGCCATGGCGCCCGACACGCCGGCCAACGAACAGCGCCTGTGGTACCAGTACTACTTTCACAGCGCACGGGGCGCGGCCGGCCTGGCAAACGACCGGCGGGCCCTCACCCGCCTGCTGTGGCAGTCGTGGTCGCCGACCTGGGCGTTCGACGAGGCCACCTTCGAGCGCAGTGCCGCCGCGTTCGACAACCCCGACTTCGTGGACGTGGTGATCCACTCGTACCGCCACCGCTTCGGCCTGGTCACGGGCGATCCGGCGTACGCCGGGATCGAATCGCGCCTGGCGGCGCAGCCGGCCATCCGCGTGTCGGCCATCACCTTCGACGGCGTGGACGACGGGGTTCGCCCGCCGGCCGATGCCTCGGCCCATGCCGCGAAGTTCAGCGGCCTGCGCACGCACCGCTGGGTGCCCGGCGCCGGCCACAACCTGCCGCAGGAGGCCCCCGAAGCCTTTGCCGATGCGGTGCTCGAACTGGTCCGTGCCACGCCTTCTTCTTCACTTCCCACGCCATGACCCATCCCCTCCAGACCCTGTCGGAACACCGCAGCTTCGGCGGCACCCAGCGCTTTTACCAACATGACTCCACCGAGATCGGCCTGCCGATGAAGTTCTCGGTGTACCTGCCGCCGCAGGCCGCCCACGGCCCGGTGCCCGCGGTGCTGTACCTGGCGGGGCTGACGTGCAACGAAGAGACCTTCATGGTCAAGGCCGGCGCGCAACGCCGGGCCTCGGAGCTGGGCCTGGCACTGATCGCGCCCGACACCAGCCCCCGCGGCGCCGCGGTGGAGGCCCTGCCGGACGCCACGGCCCGTTGGGATTTCGGCATCGGCGCGGGCTTTTACCTCGATGCGACCCAAGCGCCCTGGCGCACGCACTGGCGCATGGAAAGCTACCTGATGCAGGAACTGCTGCCCCTGCTGGGCCGGCACCTGCCGATCGACCTGGACCGCCTGGGCGTCTTCGGCCACTCCATGGGCGGCCATGGCGCGCTGACGCTGGCGCTGCGCCATCCCGGCCGCTTCCGGTCGCTCTCGGCCCTGGCGCCGATCTGCGCGCCCACGCAGTGCCCCTGGGGAGAGCGGGCGTTCACCGGCTATCTGGGCGCGGACCGCACGGCGTGGGGCGAGCATGACGCCACGGTGCTCATGGAAAACCAGCCGCTGGCCCCCTACCCGGCCGGCATCCTGATCGACCAGGGGCTGGGCGACAAATTCCTCGCCGAGCAGCTTTACCCCGAGCGCTTCGAAGCCGCATGCCAGGCCATCGGGCAGCCGCTCACCCTGCGCCGCCACGAGGGGTACGACCACGGGTACTACTTCATCCAGACCTTCATCGAAGACCATCTGGCGCACCACGCCGGGCAGTTGGCATAGGCCGGCGGGCCCACCTACCCGTTTTGTAACGCCACGGGTAAGCCCTTAATTTGCACTTAAGGCTGGCGCTCAAGAATGCGCCATGGCTCACATTCTGCAGCCGCAGTTGCGGCTTATTACAAAGACGAGCAAGGGAGCGTTGGGACATGCGGGGCTGGACCTCCGCAACGCCCTGCATCCGGCTTGGATCATCACCATCATCAGCCTCTGGCTGGCCACGGCCTGCAATGTGCCTTTGTGGCGGGCTCTTCTGCAATTGCCCAATGCCCACAGCCTGCGCGGCTGGGCGTTCCTGATGGCATTCGTCTTGGCAGTGGCCGCCGCCAATGCCGCGGTCATCGGCTTTCTCGCGTGGGGTCGCCTTCTCAAGCCCATGCTGGCCGTGGGTATCTTGCTGGCCGCTCTTGGTTCTTACTTCATGACGGCCTACGGCATCGTGATCGACACCGGCATGATCACCAACGTCCTGCAGACCGATCCGCGCGAGGCGGCCGACCTGCTCGACTGGCGCCTGCCGCTCACGATCGTGGCGCTGGCAGGGCCGCCCCTGTGGTGGCTGGCGCGCACCCGTGTGAAACCGCTCGGCGTTGCCCGGCAGATCGCGTTCCACGGCCTGCTGCTGCTGGGCTCGCTGGCCCTGGCCGCGGGCTTGGTCTTCGCCGTGTTCCAGGATTTTTCCTCCGCCATGCGCAACCACACGCAGCTGCGCTATCTGGTCAACCCCCTGAACAGCATCTATGCCGTGGGCAATGCCGCTGCGCGCCCCCTGCGCCGGGATGCCGGCCCGCTGATGCCACTGGGGCGCGATGCCAGGCTGGGGGCGTCCTATGCCGGCCAGGGCAAACCGCCGCTGCTGGTGCTGGTGCTGGGCGAGACCGGGCGCAGTGGCAACTTCGGACTCAACGGCTACGGCCGCCCGACGACGCCCGAGCTGTCCGCGCGCAACGACCTCGCCAGTGCCCGCAACGCCTGGTCCTGCGGCACCAGCACGGCGGCCTCCGTGCCCTGCATGTTCTCCAACCTGGGGCGCACCGCCTACGAGGCTAGCCACATCCGCTCCGAGGGGCTGCTGGACGTGCTGCAGCATGCCGGCCTGGCCGTGCTGTGGGTGGACAACCAGTCCGGCTGCAAGGGCGTGTGCGACCGCGTGGCCGAGGCCAGCACCTCGGCCAAGCCCGACGACCCCCAGTGGTGCGCGGACGGCAAGGAATGCCTGGACGACGTGATGCTCAAGGGCCTGGACGCCCGCATCGCGGCGCTGCCGGCCGATCAGCGGGCGCGCGGGACCGTGGTGGTGCTGCACCAGATGGGCAGCCACGGCCCGGCGTATTTCAAGCGGTCGCTGCCTTCGCAGAAGACCTTCCAGCCCGAATGCCGGACCTCGGCGCTGCAGGAATGCCAGCGCCAGGAAGTGGTCAACGCGTACGACAACAGCATCGTGTCCACCGACCATTTCCTCAGTGCCACCATCCAGTGGCTGGCCGCGCAGTCGGGCACCGCGCAGACCGCGATGATGTACGTGGCCGACCACGGCGAGTCGCTGGGCGAGAACAACATCTACCTGCACGGCATGCCCTACGCCATCGCGCCCGATGTGCAAAAGCATGTGCCGTGGATCACCTGGCTGTCGCCCGCCATGCAGTCGCGCACCCGCACGGCCACCGCCTGCCTGCAAAAGGACCTGGGCGAGCGGCGCCTGTCGCACGACAACTACTTTCACTCCATCCTCGGACTGATGGACGTGCAGACCAGCGTTTACGAGGCATCGAAGGACATGTTCGCCACCTGCCGGAACGCTGCCGCCGCAGGCTGACCCCCGCCCCGCGGCGACAATCGCGCCCATGAACCTGCGGTTTGTCGAAGCCTTCCACTGGGCCGCCTCGCTCAAGAGCATCACGCGGGCGGCCGAAAAGCTGCACATCACGCAGTCCGCCCTGTCCAGCCGCATCGCCGCGCTGGAGGAGGAACTGGGCGTGATCCTGCTGGACCGGCGCGAGCGCCTGTTCCGCCTCACCGCCGCGGGGCAGCGCTTTCAGCTGCTGGCCGTTCGCCTTCTGGAACTGCAGCGGCAGGTGAAGGAAGAACTGGGCACCAGCCCGCACGCGCCGGTGGCGCTGCGCATCGGGGCCATCGAATCGGTCGTGCACAGCTGGCTCACCGGCTGGCTGCAGGAGATGCGCAAGACCCGCCCCGACTTCGAGCTGGAGCTGACCGTGGAAACCTCGCCCGTGCTGGTGGACCAGGTGCGGCGCGGGGCGCAGGACCTGGTGTTCACCTCCCTGCCCGCCACCGACACCGCGGTGCGCACGCGGACCATGCCGCCGCTGGAGCTGGTGTTCGTCGGGCACCGCACCCTGCACTCCGCGGGGCGGTACGACCTGCAGCGGCTGGCGCAGCACGACCTCATCACATTCCAAAAGGGCTCGCACCCGCACCAGAGCCTGCTCCAGCTGTTCCAGGAATCGGGCGTGGCCGTGCCGCGCATGCACGCCATCTCGTCGATTTCAGCCATGCTGCAGCTCGTGGAAGCGGGATTCGGCATCGCGGTGCTGCCGCGCGCCGTCACCCAACGGCTGTCGCACCGCATGCCGCTGCACATCTTGCGGGCCTCGTGCGCGCTCACCGCCCTGCCCATCCACGCCAGCTATCGCGAAGACCCTGGCTCGGGAATCACCGAATCGGTGCTGGAATCGGCCCAGGCGTACGTGACCCAGACCCAGACTGCCCGAAAAAAGCGCACGCCGCGCTGACCGCACCGTCGCAGTGCACGCGCCCCCGGGAAAGCCCGGATGGCATTGGCACACTTTTCGCAATATTGAAAATTCAGTGGTCGCCATCGATTTTTTCGATGACGTGAACGCAAAATTTTGCGTTGGATTCGCCGCCGTGCGGCTTTCAGAATTCGCGGCATTGCCACCACCGCAGGCCCGCATTCCAGGGCTTTCACGACGATGCCATCCCCTGTTCTTTCCCCCGGCGCCGCCGCCGGGCTGACCGCCCGGTCCACCGCCCGAGACGTGCGCGCGGCCGCCCGCGCCGGTCAACTGGCGGACCACACGAGCGGCCTGGCCAGCGACTACGTGCAGGTCAATCTGGCCATCCTGCCCCAGGCGCTGGCCACCGAGTTCCAACGCTACTGCGAGCGCAACCCGCGCGCCTGCCCGGTGCTGGCGGTCAGCGAGCCCGGCTCGCCCGCTCTGCCCGCGCTGGGCGCGGACATCGACATCCGCACCGACCTGCCCCGCTATGCCGTGTGGCGCGACGGCGTGCAGGTGGACACGCCCACCGACCTCTTCCAGCACTGGCGCGACAACCTCGTGACCTTCGCCATCGGCTGCTCGTTCTCGTTCGAGCATGCGCTGCTGGCCGATGGCATTCGCCTGCGGCATGTGGACCAGGGCCGCAACGTGTCCATGTACCGCACCGACCGCGCCACCGAGCCCAGCGGCGCGTTCCGCGGGCCGCTGGTTGTTTCCATGCGCCCCATGGCGGCCGCGGACGCGATCCGCGCCATCCAGATCACCTCGCGCATGCCGCAGGTGCACGGCGCCCCCCGTGCACCTGGGCGACCCGGCGCTCATCGGCATCCACGATCTGTCCCGGCCCGACTACGGAGACGCCGTGGCCGTGCAGCCGCATGAGCTGCCGGTGTTCTGGGCCTGCGGCGTGACGCCCCAGGCCGCCATCGCGGCGGCCCGCCCCGCCTTCTGCATCACCCACGCGCCGGGGCACATGCTGGTCACCGATCTGCTCAACCGCGATCTGGTGACCGCCTGACGCCGCCCTTCCTGTCCCCCCCCTTCCAAGAAAGACTTCGCACCATGTGGCTCCGGCACACCTCCCCCACCGAGCGGCGCACCCTGGCCGCCACCTTCGCAGGCTATGGCGTCGATGGCTTCGACTACATGATCTACACCTTCCTCATCCCCACGCTGCTGGCCGCGTGGAACATGTCCAAGGCGGAAGCCGGCTACATCGCCACCGGCGCGCTGCTCACCTCCGCCATCGGGGGCTGGGCCGCGGGCGTGCTGGCCGACCGCTACGGCCGCGTGCGGGTGCTGCAGTGGACGGTGCTGTGGTTCACGCTGTTCACCTTCCTGAGCGGCTTTACCGAATCGTTCGGCCAGCTGTTCTTCACCCGCGCCATGCAGGGCTTCGGCTTCGGCGGGGAATGGGCGGTGGGCTCGGTGCTGATCGCGGAAACCATCTCGGCCAAGCACCGCGGCAAGGCGGCCGGGCTGGTGCAAAGCAGCTGGGCCGTGGGCTGGGCCGCTTCGGCGCTGGCGTTCTGGGGCGTCTATTCGGTGCTGCCGCCGGAGATCGCCTGGAAGGTGCTGTTCTGGATCGGCATCGTGCCCGCCGTGCTCATCATCTACATCCGCCGCAACATCCAGGAGCCGCCGGTGTACCTGGCGGCCCAGGCCCGTGCCCGCGCCGCCGGCACGCAGGGCAGCTTCCTGCGCATCTTCCACCCCTCGCTGCTGCGCACCACCGTGCTGGCCAGCCTGCTGGCCACCGGCATGCAGGGCGCCTACTACTCGGTCACCACCTGGCTGCCGACCTTCCTCAAGACCGAGCGGCACCTGTCCGTGCTGGGCACCAGCACCTACCTGCTGGTGCTCATCGCCGGCTCGTTCGTGGGCTACCTCACCAGCGCGTGGCTGTCGGACGTGATCGGCCGGCGCCGCTGCTTCATCCTGTTCGCGGCGATGGGCATGGCGCTGGTGCTGGCCTACACACAGATCCCGATCACGGACGGGTGGATGCTGGTGCTGGGCTTTCCGCTGGGGTTCTTTTTGTCAGGCATCTTTTCCGGAATGGGCGCATTTTTGTCAGAACTGTTCCCCAGCGACGTGCGGGGCTCGGGCCAGGGGTTCTGCTACAACTTCGGCCGCGCCATCGGCGCCATCTGCCCGGCGCTGGTCGGCACGCTGAGCAACACGCTGCCGCTGGGCCAGACGATCGGCTGGATCACCGCCATCTGCTACGGGTTGGTGATCGTGGCGGCGCTCGCCCTGCCCGAAACGCTGGGCCGGGAACTGAGCCCCGAGGCCGCGCCCATCCACTGAGCCGCCATTGCGCGGTGCGGAAAAGGGCAAAAAGGGAACCCCGTTTTCACCGGGTGGCAGGCCGCGGGGTGCGGATCGAGCACGTAACTTGCATATGTATCCAACCGTTGCGAACACCCGACAGAAAGGGGTAGCCCGACTGCCAGACGAGGGGTGTTCACGGCCATACTGCGACCCATCCCAATGCCTTCCGTACGCCCTCCTGAAAGGACCCCTTCCATGAAAAAACTGACCTTGCGGCAAAAGCTCTGGCTCCCGCTGGTCCTCGCGTTGCTGGGGCTGCTGGCACTGACCTTCGTGAACGCGTGGCAGACCCGGCAGATCCAGTACCAGGCCCGGCAATCGGCCCTCTCCGACATCACCGACATGGCGCTGACCGTGGCCAGCGATTACGAAAAGCAGGCCCAGGCCGGCAAGATGAGCCAGGAGGAAGCCCGCAGCGCCGCCCTGGCGCGCATCGCCTCGCAGCGCTACGGCAAGGACGGCTACGTCACCGTGATCGGCTCCGACTCGATCATGGCGATGCACCCCATCAAGCCCGAGCTGAACGGCAAGAACATGATCGCCTTCAAGGATGCCAAGGGCAACCTGCTCTACGTGAACATCGCCGCCGCCGGCGCGCAGGGTCGCGGGTTCCTCGAATACTGGTGGCCGCGCCCGGGCAGCGACGCCCCCAGCCCCAAGATCGGTTACGTGGTGCGCTTCAAGCCCTGGAACTGGGACCTGGTGGCCGGCGACTACGTCGATGACATCGAACAGGCCTACCGCGCCTCGCTGTACCGCGCGATCGGCTTGCTGGCCCTGCTGGGGCTGGTGATCTCAGCCCTCACCGGGCTGGTGGTGCGCGACATCGAACGCTCCGTGGGTGGCGAGCCGCGCGCCGCCGCCGGCGCCGCGATGCGCATGGCCGACGGCGACCTGCAGGCGGAGATCCCGCTGCGCGCCCGCGACGAGCAAAGCCTGATGTACGCCATCGGCTTCATGCGCGACCGGCTCGCCAGCATCCTGCACCGCATCCAGCAGGCCACCAGCACCATCGACCATGCGGCCAGCGAGATCGCCCAGGGCAACGGCGACCTGTCGCGCCGCACCGAGCAGCAGGCCTCTTCGCTGCAGCAGACCGCCTCCAGCATGGAAGAGCTGACCGCCACCGTGCGCCAGAACGCCGACAACGCCCGCCAGGCCGCGCAGTACGTCTCCAGCACCGCCCAGACCGCCGTGCAGGGCGGCCAGGTGGTCAACCAGGTGGTGGAGACCATGCGCTCCATCAGCGCCAGCTCGCGCAAGATCAACGAGATCATCGGCGTGATCGACGGCATCGCCTTCCAGACCAACATCCTGGCGCTGAACGCGGCGGTGGAGGCGGCCCGCGCGGGTGAGCAGGGCCGGGGATTCGCCGTGGTGGCGTCCGAAGTGCGGTCGCTGGCCGGGCGATCGGGCGCGGCGGCGCGTGAGATCCGTGACCTCATCGGCGACTCGGTGCGCCAGGTGGAGACCAGCGCGCAACTGATCCGGGCGGCGGGCTCGGGCATAGCCGAGATGGCGGGTGGCGTGCGCAGCGTGGCCGCCAACGTGAGCGAGATCTCGGCCTCCAGCGCCGAGCAGAGCACCGGCCTCAGCGAAATCAGCGCCGCCGTCCAGCAGCTCGACCAGATCACCCAGCGCAACGCCCAGATGGTGGGCCAGGCCGTGCACCAGGCCGAGGCGCTGGAACACCGGGCGTCCACGCTCTCGCGGGCGGTGATGTCGTTCCGCCTGCAGCAGGGCACCGCCGACGAGGCCAAGGCGCTGGTGGAGCGGGCTGTGGCCCTGGCGCGCACGGCGCCCCAGGCCAGCCTGCTGCGCACGCTGACGGACCCGGCCCAGCCCTTCCATGACCGGGACATGTACGTGTTTGCCCTGCGCTTGGACGGCACCTACCTGGCCTTCGGCGGCAATCCAGGCAAGGTCGGGTCCCGCGTGCAGGACATTCCCGGCATCGACGGCGCGGCGCTGATGGCATCCATCACGGGCCAGGCCGATCAGGGGCCGGGATGGGTGGAGTACAACATCACCAACCCGGCCACCGGCCGGGTGCAGACCAAGATGTCGTTCGTGTGCAAGGCCGGGGACATCTACCTGGGTTGCGGCGTCTACAAGTCGCTCATTGCTTCGGCCTGAGCTCGGCCGGCCAGAGGCCAGACCACCGGCATCCAAAGAAGAAAACGGATGGGCCTGCGTTGCCTGCGGGCCCTCGCGTCAGCCGGCGGAACGCCTGGCGCGGGCCCGCGCCATGGCGGCGGCGATGGCGGCCTGCTTGGCATCTCCGGGCGGCGCCAAGGATGAGGCCGCCCCTGCGTCGGCTGAGGCCGTAGCGGGCTCCGGGGTCGGCAGCAAGGCGGGTGCCGCCTGCGCGTCACGGGCCAGCCGCTGGGTGCGGGCCGCGTAGCGGTCCCGGGCGTGCC
>NZ_BAAJYT010000153.1:0-9207 GCF_057541515.1 Acidovorax sp. KNOB132 | reverse complement strand
CGGCAGGGTCGATGCCGCCGCGTGGGCGCGCCGGCGCGCCGGGCCGTCCAGGGGCGGCCGCACCGCGGCACTGGGGATCGATGGCGTCTGCTGTTTCTGGCCCACGGGCGTATCAACGCTGAAGCGGGCCAGACCGAAGCGGTTCGAGAGTTTGGAGAGCAAAGACATGCGAGCCATCGTCTTGCCTCGCCTGCCGGCTTTTTTTGGGAGTCCCGAAGCCCCCGTCCGGGAAACGAATCCACTCCCTGGTGAAAAACCGCATTTCGATATACGGAAAACGTTGGCAATCCACTCCCGGCCGCCTTTCAGACGGACTTGTCCTGCGTTTTCCCAGGCGTCGCAGCCGATACCGATACCGATACCGCCACGTCGCCGTGGCCATCCGTGGTGAAGCCGTGGTAGCTGGGGCGCTGCGTGAGCCCTTGTTCGGCCCGAATCGTGTTTTCCGAGGGATTGGCGCCGGCATGGGCGCCAACGCCGACCGTGCGCAGTTCTGCGGGCAGCAGTGAACGGGGGATCGGCGCTTTCGCGACAGGATGCTGGTAACGGGTTTCGTCCGCAGTGCGCGCGGGATGGATGCCGTGCAGGCTGTCTCGGGCATGAATCAACTCATGCGCCAGCGTGGCGACGTAATCCGCAGGACTGGGTTCGCCTTCGCCGGACTCGGGCGTGGGATACCGCCATGCGACCTCGGGGTCTGTATAGACCCACGCTTCATCGGCACCGGGTGTTTCAAGACCGGGCAAAGGGGCCGCCGCCACGACCGGCATGAAGGCACTGGGCGCGCGCCGCTCGCTCAGGTAGGCGTC
The DNA here is from genome assembly GCF_057541515.1 of Acidovorax sp. KNOB132. Taxonomy (NCBI): domain Bacteria; kingdom Pseudomonadati; phylum Pseudomonadota; class Betaproteobacteria; order Burkholderiales; family Comamonadaceae; genus Acidovorax; species Acidovorax sp. KNOB132. The sequence goes on along the minus strand of NZ_BAAJYT010000153.1, from coordinate 8,398 downwards.
GATGTCCTCCAATTTGTTCAAGCCGATACGTTCCTCCGTGGCGTCGTCGCGCCGGAACGAGCGCACATGCACTTTGCCGTTCTGGGCAGGGGTCAGGACCACCCGCTTGCGCGGAGCCATCGCGGTGATGGCCTCGATCTGCCGCAGCAGCGCACGGCCCGAATCCCGCGAGGCCAGTTGCTGCAGCGCGGATTCGTTGCGCCGGACGAACTCGGCGCCCTGCAGCGCGGGGCCGCTTCCATCTTGGGTCGCCCTCGTCGAGGTGCGGATGAATATGCCAGGAAAGGCACTCGGCTGGATGGGCATGGCTCCCCTCGCTCGAAAAAGGGAAAATTGAAACGCCACGGGGTGATACCGGTCACCACGGATGCGAACGCGCCGCCGGAATGCCGAACCCGGCTCTGCCCGCCTTCCTCCCGCCCTGCAACCGTGCCGGCAGGGGCTCCGACCGCCAGGCACCACGGTGCAGACCCTCCCGCAGCATGCACCGCATTGGTTCATGCCCGCACCGCCCCGCCGGGGGCAGAGCCTGGAACCGGGCATCGATCTTGCTGATCGGGATGCCATCGACCGACACGACCGGAGACCCCATGCACAAACGTTCCCTCCTGAAAGCCGTGGCGGCACTGGCCACCGCCAGCGCGTTCACCCTGGCCCAGGCCCAGACCCCAACGCCCATCAAGTTCCAGCTCGACTGGCGCTTCGAAGGGCCGGCCGCGTTCTTCCTGCTGCCCGCGGCCAAGGGCTACTTCAAGGAAGCCGGGCTGAACGTGACGGTGGACGCGGGCAACGGCTCCGGCGGCGCCGTGCAGCGCGTGGCCTCGGGCACCTACGACATGGGCTTCGCCGACCTGGCCGCGGTGATGGAATTCCACGCCAACAACCCCGACGCGCAGAACAAGCCCGTGGCCGTGATGATGGTCTACAACAACACGCCGGCCTCGGTCATGGCGCTCAAGAAGAGCGGCATCGCCAAGCCCGCCGACCTGGCCGGCAAGAAGCTGGGCGCCCCGGTGTTCGACGCCGGCCGCCGCGCCTTCCCCATCTTCGCCAAGGCCAACGGCATCGGCAACGTGCAATGGACCGCCATGGACCCGCCGTTGCGCGAGACCATGCTGGTGCGCGGCGACGTGGACGCCATCACCGGCTTCACCTTCACCTCGCTGCTGAACCTGGAGGCGCGCGGCGCCAAGGCCAGCGACGTGGTGGTGCTGCCCTATGCCGACTTCGGCGTGAAGCTGTACGGCAACGTGATCATCGCCAGCCCCAAGCTGGTCAAGGAGAACCCCGAGGCGATCCGCGCCTTCCTCAAGGCCTTCACCAAAGGCGCGAAGGAGGTCATGGCCAACCCGGCCGCCGCCATCGCCTCCGTGAAGGAGCGCGACGGCATCGTGAACGTGGCCCTGGAAACCCGCCGCCTGCAACTGGCCATCGACACCGTGGTCAACAGCGCCGACGCGCGGGTCGAAGGCTTCGGCCAGGCGAAGCCGCAACGCCTGGCGCTGATGGCCTCGCAGGTGTCCGACGCCTTCGCCACCAAGTCCCGCGTGAACGCCGAGACGGTGTGGAACGGCAGCTTCCTGCCGCCGGCGGCCGAGTTGAACATCCTGCCCAGGAAGTGATGGCACCGGGGGCCGGCCCATGGGGGTCAGCCCCCCGGCCTTCCCGAGCCCGCCAGGCACCGCCCGGCAATTGCTACAAATTTAATAGCAATATGCCCTAGTATTGATTGTGCTGGCGGCCCTTTTCACTCCAAACCCTTCTTTCATCCCATGCAGGCCGACGACACCTATTTCGTGGATTTTCGCGATGTCTGGCTCGCCTACAACGAAGAGTTGCTGCGCGCCAACCACTTTGCGGTTGAGGCCATCGACCTGCAGGTGCGCCGCGGCGAGTTCATCGCCATCGTGGGGCCCTCGGGCTGCGGCAAGTCCACCTTCATGAAGCTGGCCACCGGGCTGCGCATGCCCTCGATGGGCAAGATCCGCATCGACGGCCAGCCCGTGACCGGCCCCCTCAAGATCTCGGGCATGGCCTTCCAGGCCCCCTCGCTGCTGCCCTGGCGCACCACCGTCGCCAACGTGCTGCTGCCGCTGGAGATCGTCGAGCCGCACCGCAGCCAGTTCAAGGCCCGCCGCAAGGAATACGAGGCCCGCGCGCGTGCCCTGCTGCAGAAGGTGGGCCTGGCCGGCTACGAAGACAAGTTCCCCTGGCAGCTGTCGGGCGGCATGCAGCAGCGCGCCAGCATCTGCCGCGCCCTCATCCACGAGCCCAAGATGCTGCTGCTGGACGAGCCCTTCGGCGCACTCGACGCCTTCACGCGCGAGGAGCTGTGGTGCATCCTGCGCGACCTGCAGGCCGAGCAGCAGTTCAACGTCATCCTCGTCACGCACGACCTGCGCGAGAGCGTCTTCCTCGCCGACACCGTGTACGTGATGAGCAAGAGCCCCGGCCGCTTCGTGGTCAAGCGCGACATCGAGCTGCCGCGCCCGCGCGAGCTGGAACTGACCTACACCAAGGAATTCACCGACATCGTGCTGGAGCTGCGCGGCCACATCGGCGCCCTGCGCAAGACCGGCGGGGAGATCACGCAATGAACGCGCTGCACAAGAAACGGGTGGAGCGCTGGTCGCCCTGGGTTTTGCTGTTCACGGTGCTCGTGCTGTGGCAGGTGATCTGCTCGGGCCTGGGCGTGTCGGAGTTCATCTTCCCCAGCCCCTGGGCGATCTGGACGCAGTTCGTGGAGTTCAAGTGGATCATCGCGGGCCACGCCTGGCGCACCTTCTGGGTCACCATGGCCGGCTTCGGCATCGCCATCGTGGTCGGGGTGCTGCTGGGCTTCGTCATCGGATCGTCGCGGCTGGCGTATGCCGCCGTCTACCCGCTGATGACCGCCTTCAACGCCCTGCCCAAGGCCGCCTTCGTGCCCATCCTCGTCGTGTGGTTCGGCATCGGCGTGGGGCCGGCCATCCTCACGGCTTTTCTCATCAGCTTCTTTCCGATCATGGTCAACATCGCCACGGGCCTGGCCACGCTGGAGCCCGAACTGGAAGACGTGCTGCGCGTGCTGGGCGCCAAGCGCTGGGACGTGCTCACCAAGGTCGGCCTGCCCCGCTCCCTGCCGTACTTCTACGGCTCGCTCAAGGTGTCGATCACCCTCGCCTTCGTGGGCACCACCGTGTCGGAGATGACCGCCGCCAACGAGGGCATCGGCTACCTGCTGATCTCCGCCGGATCGTCCATGCAGATGGGCCTGGCCTTCGCCGGCCTGATGGTGGTGGGCGCCATGGCGATGGTGATGTACGAGCTGTTCAGCGTGCTGGAAAAGCACACCACGGGCTGGGCGCACCGGGGGTCGCAAGGGGAGTAGGCAGCCGGGTCGCAACGGCAGACACCGCCCGCCGTTCCATGGGATCGCGGTTCAGGCCCCCACGACCGCCGAAGCGCGGGCCGGTGCGTGCAGCGTCACCCGGGCCAGTTGCCAATCAACGAGGCTGAACACCGCCTGCACCACCATCCCCGAGGCCACGCGCCAGTAGTAAGAGCGCAATTCTTCGCTTTCGGAAACCTTTGCGGGAGGGTGCTTTGCCTTCGCGATGGCAATGTCGGGCCGGTCGCCAAAGTGAAGGCCAAAGGGCAGATCGCCACAATAGCCCAACGAGCGCAGGTCGCCCCGGCGTTTGTAGGTGATGGCCGAAACGATCTTTTTGGGCAACGCGTGCGCGTGGCCCAGCGCCTCGGGCAGCTCCTTGAAGTAGATGACGATGCCGTGCGATCTGGCACGTCCATTCATTTCCTCAGGGCAGCCGATGTCCTCATCGATTTCATCATTCAGGCCCAGACCAGCGAGAAAATCCTGAACCTCCGGCGCATCCGAGGAGCGCCCCAGCTGTGACAGACCCGGCATGGAGGCATCGGTATCGGGAGCAACCTCCAACATCCGCGGGTTCAGCATGACATCGTCGAAAACGTTCTTGCGACGGATGTGAACATGGGCCAGTGGCGGGTCTTGCTCCTTCTCCGGGAACCCGAAATTCAGCACCCAATCGCCCAAGGCGAACAGATCGGTGGAGGTTTCGTAAACGGATCGGCGGGCCAGCGGCGGCCCCAATGCCGCATAGGCGGTATCCGATCTGCGGGTGTGCATGCCCACGTTCCGGAAAACCACGCCCTCGAAGCCCTGGTAGATCTGAACGCCTTTGGCAAAGAACGCGATCTGCGCCAGAACGAACGGGGCTTCAACACCGCAAGGGGTGCGATGGACCAGATCATGGTCTTCGCGCGGCTGGAAGATCAGGCAAAACCCATGGCGCTCGGACTGGACCACCAGGGACTCCTTGGACCGGCGTGCCAGTTCGTATTCCACATCCGTGTCGCCATCGTCTTGCACCGCGCCTTCGTCTTCCAACTGGGCCGGGGTCATGGGGCGGTCATGGATGCGCTTGTGAACGAGAAACGCCTCCAGCCGAGGGTCTTCGCAAGAGCAGCCCAGGCATTCGACCAACGCCAGGACGTCGCCGGTGAGATCCGCCACTCCGGGTTCCACGCCGACGCCCTCAGGCACACAGGCCGTGCTTGCGCTTGCCGTTCGTCGGAACACCCACCTGCAAAAAACGCAATGTTTCCGCGTCGAACGCCACCGTCCAGACAAGGCCGTCCACAAAGTAGCTGTCGTTGTCCGGCAGGCGCCTTTTCAAGGTTTTCAGTTTGCGTTCGACCTCGCTGCGAGAATCCGTGGCAAGCAGGCCGTGAGGCAGGGGGCCTGTGTAGATGCCGTTGTCCTGGCCCTTGCCAGACAGCATGATTTCCAGCTGGTAGAAGACAAAAGTGCCTTCGCTTTTCTGCGCGATGCCCTCGTCTTCCGCATCGATTTCAAAGGACATGGAAAGGCCCTCGCCCGGAACCGCGATGAGGGTGTCGAGCGACTTCCCGATTTTTGGCCGCTTCTTCAAACCGGCGGCCGTCAGATATTCGTCGAAGGGCTTGTAGATACTGCTGTGCCCCAAAAAATCGATCAGTTCGATGGCATTCATGATGTCGCTTTCACTACGTTGTCGATGGCGTCCTGGATGTATTTGTCCCAGTCCATGTTCCTCAGCTCTTCGGCCGCCTTGTCATAAGCCTCTTTGCACCCGTGATCTTTCCCTTCCATCGCCTTCGAGATTTTTTCGGTGTTTCTTCTCACCGCGTCCTTCAAATTCGCCGCGTCTTTCTTGACGGTTTCCGGGGAATTCTTATGCCGCCAAGTATCCCCTTCGGCATGGATGTCCGGTGGTATCGCGATAGTGGGCGCCTGGTTTCGCACCGCGTTCCTGATCTTCTGCGCCTGGGCGTCATCGATGACCATACCGCCTTCGCGCAGGTCTTTGATTTTCCGTTCTGCGGCCCGCTCCAGCGCGGCCCCTGAAGGCGTGTGATCTTTCTCAAGCCCACTGCCTTTGAGCGACTTCTTGTCGTTATAAGGCACCTTCTTGCCGCAATCCTTGTGCTTCTTGGGCTTACCCTTGTCTTTGCCGCCCCCATTGCCCTCCGCTTTCTTCGCGGCAGCTTCCTCTGCCTCCTTGGCCTCTCTCTTGGCCAACGCCTCCTCCGCCTCGCGGGCGGTCTTCTTGCCCAACGCCTCGGCCGCGGCGCCCACGGCTTTCTTGCCGTATTTGGCGCCCGTGGCAGCCATGCCGGCGCCAGGAATCATGGCGGCGGCGCTGATCGCCGCGTTGACCTTGTCCCCTTCGGCCAGATAGATCAGCGCATTGGCGCCGTCCGCGATCTCGCCGGCCCCCGGGATCAGTCCGACGACGTCCAGCCCGGTGTGCACCACGTCGCTGCCCCAGCGGCTCCACCAACTCTTCTCGGTCTCGGTGGGCTTGATGGGCGGAGCACTGTTGCCGTGCGGATTGGGGGCGGTGTCCGGCACCACGATGCCCGTGGTGTTGCCGATCGGCCCCGGCGCGGGGTAGTCGTTGGGCTTGATGCGCGCGTTGCGCGTTTCGGCCTCTGGCGGCCTGGGTCTTTTAGGCGCCATGGGGGGTTACGGCTTCTTCCAGTTCATCCACATCTTGTCAGCGGTGCGCACGATGGCGCGGCCGTTGACGTACACGCTCTTGCTGTGGTCGATGTCATGGCTGATGAAGACGTTGGTCTGGCTGACCACACCCTTGCCCTGGCCGGGTTCGTCGCCCATCACGTTGTCCACGTAGCTCTGGTTGTGCAGGTATACGGGCTTGCCTTGCAGGAAGACGTTGGGCGAGCAGTGCTGGCTTTGGTCCAGCTGGTGCGTGATGGGGTACGGCACGGGCACGCCGTTCTTGCTGGGCGTCAGGCACACGTCGGGCGCGAGCGAGACGACTCGGAAACGCCCGTCTTTGGCGACGATGTTTTCATTGGCCACGGCCGGCCCCCTGTGCATTCCGGCGGGCCTGCGCCGCCTTCTGCATGGCCTCGTCGAGGTGTACACCAGTGCCCGCAGGCCAGGTGCCCAGTTCCAGTTGCCGCACATCGGCCTTGGCGCTGACGACTGCGCGGCGCACGATGCTCAGCGTGCCCGCCTCCAGGTCGAGGATCACGGTGTCGATGTGCATCGGCGCGAACATCAGCACGCCGACCTTCAGCCGCACCAGCAGCTGCAGGTCCTGCCGGGGCAGCCAGAATCGGTAGGGGCCGGCATGCCGTGCCGCCGCGGTGAAGTGCGCGAGCACCACTTCCTCGCCGCCCTGCGGATAGTCGATCTGCTGGTCTTCCGGCGCGCAGTTCCAATAGCGGTAGTCGTGGTCGAGCGGGCTCCTGGGCCACTGGGTCTGCTTCCAGCGCTCGTCGTGCGTGCCGGCCAGGGCCACGCGAGGGCTCCACCAGCGGCCCACCGGCCCGAGGCCGACCACCGGGTAGTCGGATTGGCCGGTATAGGGCTGCTGGAAGTCTTCGATCTGCGGCGCACGCCGAACGTCTTCGGTCCGCTGGGTCTCTGGCGGGGCAATCGCTGCACTGCCGCGCCCCTGCAATTGCGCCAGCGCCTCGTTGGCCTGCGGCACCGCCGTGGGCAGGCGCCCGCAGCCGATGGGGTTGGGCCCATGGAAAGGCGGCAGCGCTGCGTGCGCCTGGCTGGCGAGATGCCGCTGTGCGTCGGTCACTCCGCTGCCCGGCGCGCTGTCGATGAAGCCCTGCAGCAACCGCTCCTGGCGGATGAGGTGCGGCCCGCCGAATGCCAGCTCGTAGCCGATGCGCACCCGGTCCGTGGGCTCCGGCTCCGTCAACTGCAGCGCTCCCAGCGCCGCGACGGATCGCACGAAGCGGCGCGGGCCGGTCACCTGAAAGGTCTTCTCGATGGCATCGCCGAAACGAAAGCCCACCGGCCAGCGGGCCAGTGCCTTGCCATCCGGCGCGTGCGCGGTGGCATTGACCACCAGCACGTCGCACCGGGGCTTGAAAGGCGCGTAGTCGCTCTCCTGCAGCAGGCTGGTTTCGTTGACCTCGCCCTGGAACTGGTCGGCCTGGCACAGCGGCAGTTGCCACTCCGGCGGCAGCAGCACGGGCTCCATGCGCCCGTCCTTCTCCTGCAGTTGCAGCAGGGAGTAGGAGATGCGGGTCACCATCACATGGAAGATGTCCCCATGCGGGTCCACATGCTGGAAGTACTGGCTCGGCCAGGGCGTGTGGTTGATGACTTCCGGAACGCCCGCGGCGTCGATGGGGCTGGGCAGGGCGTGGGATGGGAGCGCCATGGCGTCAACTCAATTCAGGTCGATGCGCTTGGAATCGAGGCCGATGTGCTTGGACCCCACCAGATCGATCTCCTTGCCGTTGACGGTGATCTGGCCGCCCTTTTCCATTCTGAGCACCGAGGCGCCGCACACCAGTTCGATGGAGTCGCCCGCCTCGATCCGGATCACCTTGCCGGTGGTCTGGCTCCAGTTCTCACCCACCTTCGTCGTCTGGCTTTGCCCCACGGTGACCGAGCGCCCCATCAGCACGTTGGTGCTCTGCGTCAGCCCCACGTTGACTACCATGGCCGCGCCCACGTTCACGTTGTATGCCGCGCCGATGTTCATCATCTTGGCCAGCCCCACGTTCTGCAGGTAGGCCAGGCCCACGGTCTCGGTCTTGAAGCTGCCGACCTTGATCGACCAGTTGTTGCCGATCTTGTCCTTCTCGTTGCGGCCGATGGTCTTGCTGCGGTTGTTGCCGATGCTCACCGTCTCGTCGATGCCGACGTCTTCATTGCGGTTGTCGCCGATGCTGATCTTCTCGTTGTGGTCCACCCGCTCGGTGCGGTTGTTGTGCACGGTGATGGTTTCATCGCGGTCCACGGTCTCGGTGCGGTCGCGGTGGATGACGTTGGTCTCGTCCCGGTCGATGGTCTTGCGCCGTCGCGCCGACCACTTGTCCTCGTCGTTCTCCACTTCGG
>NZ_BAAJYT010000152.1:0-9238 GCF_057541515.1 Acidovorax sp. KNOB132 | reverse complement strand
CCACGGGTCTGCACCCACGCAGCGCCGCCGGTCAGGTGCACGTAGGTGCCCTCGGCACCGGCGCGGTAGCCCGCCACGCCCTGGCTGGCCTGCACCATCGGCGTGCCGAGAGCCGGGGGGCAGGCGCAGCGTGCGCAGCTCGCCGTCGCCGCGCACGCGCCAGCCCGCGCCGTCGCGCGCCAGCGCGTAGGTGTGGAAGTCGCGCACCTTGCGGATGAACTCCGAGGCGAACACCGGGTGCAGCGGCTGGGCCACCGCCCAGTCGTACACCTTGCGCAGCACGTTGAGACCGGCGCGTTTGGTGGTGGAGTACACGTGGTAGTAGATGTCCACGGGCTTGATGCGGCGGGGCGTTTCCGTCATCTCGAAGCTCTGCAACACCTGCTCGTAGCCGTAGTAGGGGCCGCGCCACAGGTTGGTGTAGATGTTCTCGTTGGTGATGGGCGCGTACACCTGCAGGTAGCCGTTCTTCTGGATGCCATGCGCGCCCACCGCGGTGAGCGAGGGGTTGGTGCGCGTGATGGACGTGTCGCCGCCGTTCATGTTGAGCAGGCCTGCGCGTTCGGTGATTTCCAGCGCCTCGGCGCCGGGCGCGGTGTCGCCCGACCACAGCAGGATCTTCACTTTCTTGTCCGGGGGCGCCAGCCGGGTGTTGATGTATTCGCTGGAGCCCACGATCTCGCGCTTCAGGTCCATGGTGTAACCCGGTACGTCAAGGCTCATGGCGGCTTCCGAGTTGTCGCCGAACACGCCATGGCGCACGCTGCGGTCCCACAGGAAGGGGTGCGAGTAGGTGTGGCTGGCGATCTCGACGTGGGGCAGGCGGAACATGCGACGCGCGACGTCCTCCAGTTCCTTGCTCATCTCTGGATGCAGGCCGTATGGCGCGATCTCAGCCTCGATCACGGACATAGTTTGCGGCACGGTACGGTATTTCTCGAATATTTCTTTGAGAAGTACCAAGCCTGCGTTGGGGCTCCCCGGCAGTTCGGCCAATGATGGAAAGCCATCGCCATCGACATGCGAAAAAAATAACCGCCGGCCATTTTCCGTGGTCACGTCCGGCACTGGGATGGGCGACAAGCGCAGTGCTTGGGTTAAAAAGGCGAAGGGATCGACAACCCAGCGTGCGTACTCGGTGCCTGGTATTTCCTTCAATACGAAGGGGTCCATGATGAAGCCGCCCCAAGGCATGATTGCGCCGCCCAGCACAGATTGCCCACGCTGGTCCTTGAACTCGATCAGGGCACGACTGGCCAACGCGGGAGTTCCTTGACGTATCACCCGTTCGAATTGCGCTTGGTGAGATGGCTCTACGGCGGTTTCAAAGCCCATCATTGGATCTTGGGTCACTGACTTCTGAGCACCGCGCGGAGATACCGCATTGCTCTGAATGCCGAGCTTTTCGTTGAACTGGCGATCCAGGGTGAAACCGAAATCGCCGATCACTGCAATGGGAGTGCGATCTGCCAGCCGGCCCAGCAACCACTGGTTCATCGCCTTGATGCGCGTTTCAGGCAGAAAGCCGGAAAACCAAGTCACGATGCCTACATAACGGTCCTGGTAAACGCCCGTGGGCAACTCGTTGCGCACATCGGCATAGTCCACAACGTAGCCCATGTGATTGAGAGGCATCTGCAGGAAACGATGGGCCTCCGCGTAATTCAGTGCCGGCGTTTCGCCGCCGTAATAGACCACCAGCACCCGGCGCGGCACCACCTCGATGCTCCCCACGCCGATGGTGTGCACTTGGCTGTCCGTCACCCAGGGAATGAACCCCAAGTCCTTGATCTTCTGCGCCGTGGCGCGGGTCAGTTCACGATCGGCCGGCGGCACGTAGTCAATGGCCAGCACCGGCAGGCCGTCGCGTTCGCGGATCGTGCGCAACTGGCCCAGCAGCCATTCGCGGTCTTCGGCCTTGACGGGCTCGTAGCGCTGGGCGCCGGCGTTCCAGCCCTGGTACAGCGACTCGGCCGCCACCATCTGGATCTTGTCCTTGACCCGGGGCACGATCTCGAAGCCCCGGTTCAGGATGAGCTTGATGCCCGGAAAGCGCTGGTGCAGCAGTTCGATCACGCGCACGATGCCGGCCTGCTGCGCCGCCTCGTCGAACTGGTTGGCGAGCCGGTACGAGTCGAGCGTGTCCAGGAAAAAGCCGCGGTAGCCGCTTTGCCACAGCGGGCCGACCACACGGGAGGCGAAGAACTCAGGCCAGTCGGCCGGCGTCTGGTCGATCACCTCGGAATTCCAGGCGCCGTTGCGGGCCAGCTTCCACGCCGCGGGGATGTCGCTGTAGTAGGGACGGGACGACTGCACCTCCGCCACCGAGACGTAGGCATACAACTCGCTGCCGCTTTGGCGGTAGGCCACGGGGTCCTGGCCATGGCCGGGTTCGACCACCACGATGTCGAACACCTTCAGCTCCGACAGCGGGGCAGCCGGACCGTAGTGCAGCGCCACCGCTGGCGCAGCGGCCCACGCCCAGGCTGGCAGCACCAGGAATAGGCTTAAAAACAACAGTCGAAGCTTGGTTGGCACAGCAGGCAAAGGTGGGAAGGCAAAAGAAGAAGCGGTTCGGATGCAGGTGACCTCGTTCGGATCATTGGATCGGCAGCCGTGGAAGCGGAGGGTGCTTCCATTGGATGTTGGTACTTATAGACACATTGGCATGGAAAAGGGAGATGGATACACCTTTGTATTAATAAAAACAATCGACACAATAGCTTTCATTTGCCCTGATTTCACACCGATGGCGGCGCCGGAGTTAAATACCAGGGCGCTTCGCTGTTGCAGGGTTGACGCACTGTCGTTTTTTGTGGTGCCGGGTTGAGGCCTGTTTCCAGGCTGGCACCACACAGGTACGCACGGCGGGCCGTTGGGTTTCAAAAAAGGAGAAATTTCGTGATCCTCGTCACAGGCGGGGCCGGTTTCATCGGCTCCCACACTTGCGTCGCGCTGGCCTCCGCCGGCATTCCCTATCTCATCCTGGACAACTTCGGAAACAGCCGCCGCTCGGTGCTGGACCGCCTGGCCCGCATCACGGGAAAGGCGCCCGAATGCATCGAGGGCGACGTGCGCGACGAGGCCCTGCTGGCGCGCATCTTTGCCGAGCACCCCATCGAGGCCGTGGTGCATTTCGCGGCGCTCAAGGCGGTGGGCGAGTCGGTGCGCCAGCCGCTCGCGTACTACGACAACAACGTGGCCGGCACCGTGGTGCTGCTGCGGGCCATGCAGAAGGCGGGGGTGCGGTCGCTGGTGTTCTCCTCCTCGGCCACGGTGTACGGCGAACCGGCCTCGGTGCCGATCCGCGAGGATTTCCCCCTGTCAGCCACCAACCCCTACGGCTGGACCAAGCTCATGATGGAGCAGGTGCTGGCCGACGTGGATGCGGCCGAGCCCGGCCAGTGGCGCATCGCGCGGCTGCGCTACTTCAACCCCGTGGGCGCCCACGAGAGCGGCCTGATCGGCGAAGACCCGCAGGACGTGCCCAACAACCTGCTGCCCTACGTGGCCCAGGTCGCCGTCGGCATGCGCGAGAGCCTGAGCGTCTACGGCGACGACTACCCCACCCCCGACGGCACGGGCGTGCGCGACTACATCCACGTGTGCGACCTGGCCGACGGCCACGTCGCAGCGCTGCGCTACCTGCGCGAGCACCCCGGCCTGCTCACCGTGAACCTGGGGACGGGCGGCCCGTGTCGGTGCTGGAGATGGTGCGCGGCTTCGAGCGCGCGAGCGGCCGCCCGGTGCCCTACCGCGTGGTGGCGCGCCGGCCGGGCGACGTGGCCCAGTGCTGGGCCGACCCGGCGCTGGCCGAGCAACTGCTCGGCTGGAAGGCCCACCACGGCCTGGACCGCATGTGCGCCGACGCCTGGCGCTGGCAGGACGGGGCGGCGCGCACGCTCTGACGCGCCGCGGTCTCAGGCCGGCGCTTGCGCCGGGACGCCGTCGCCGCGCGGCGCATCGGGTTCGGTGTCCAGCGTGGCGGCGTGCACGGCCGCCTCTTCCTCGGACAGCAGCGCGCCCTCCCACTTGGCCACCACCGCGGCGGCGATCGAGTTGCCCACCGCGTTGGTCGCCGAGCGGCCCATGTCGAGGAAGGTGTCCACCCCGAGGATCAGCAGCAGGCCGGCCTCGGGAATGTTGAAGTGGTTGAGCGTGGCGGCGATCACCACCAGCGAGGCGCGCGGCACGCCCGCCATGCCCTTGGAGGTGAGCATCAGGATCAGCAGCATGGTCACCTGCGTCTCCAGCGGCAGGTGGATGCCGTAGGCCTGCGCGATGAACAGCGTGGCGAACGTGCAATAGATCATCGAGCCGTCGAGATTGAACGAGTAGCCCATCGGCATCACGAAGCTGGAGATGCGGCGCTTCACGCCGAACCGGTCCAGCGCGTCCAGCAGCTTGGGGTAGGCCGCTTCCGAGCTGGCCGTGGCGAACGACAGCAGGAACGCCTCGCGGATGTTGCGCAGCAGCACGATGATGCGCCGGCCCAGGGCCAGGTAGCCGGCCAGGATCAGCACGGCCCACAGGATCACCAGCGCCAGGTAGAAGTCGCCCATGAACACGGCGAACTTCAGCAGGATGCCCAGGCCGTTCACCGCCACGGTGGCGGCCATGGCCGCCAGCACCGCCACGGGGGCGAACTTCATCACGTAGCCGGTGATCTTGAGCATCACGTGCGACAGCTCCTCGATGCCGCGCACCAGCGTGCGGGCCTTCTCGCCCAGGCCCGCCAGGGCGATGCCGAAGAACATCGAGAACACCACGATCTGCAGGATCTCGTTGTTGGCCATGGCCTCCACGAACGAGCGCGGCACCAGGTGGTTCACGAAGTCCTTGAGCGTGAATTTGGACGTCGCCAGGTGCGCGGACTGCCCCGCATCCGGCAGCGCCAGCCCCATGCTCGCGCCCGGCTGCAGCACGTTGGCCAGCACCAGGCCCAGCAGCAGCGACACCAGCGATGCCGTGAGGAACCACCCCATGGCCTTGGCGAACACCCGGCCCACCGACGACGCATCGCCCATGTGGGCGATGCCCACCACCAGGGTGGAGAACACCAGCGGCGCGATCAGCATCTTGATGAGGCGCAGGAACACGTCCGAGGCGATGGAGATGTAGCCCGCGATGCGCGCGGCTTCCTCCGGCTGGAGCACGTTGGCGTGGATCAGGTGGCCGATCACGATGCCGAGCGCCATCGAGACGAGGATGCCGACCGCGGGCGGGAGCTTTCTTTTCTTGGGCTGCATGAGTGACAGGGCGCGGCCGGCGGGCCCCGAAAGGGGGAGCCGGCGATGCACCGATTTGGGGAAAACCCGCGATTGTGCTGCATGCGGGACGCCGCCCCGCCACCGGCCCCGCGCCCCCTGTCCGGCGCGTGGCGGGCTCCTACAATCGCCGGATGACCGCCACTCCGCCCGTGCCCCCCTCCGCGCGCTCCGTGACCTTCCATGGCCTGCCCGCGCTGCAGCTGGCGCTGCCGACGGGCGAGACCGCCACCATCGCGCTGCAGGGCGCCCAGGTGCTGTCCTGGACCGGCCGCGATGGCGCCGAGCGGTTCTTCCTGAGCCCGCGCGCCGCCCTGGACGGCCACTCGCCGATCCGCGGGGGCGTTCCCGTGTGCTTTCCCCAGTTCAACCAGCGCGGCCCCCTGGCCAAGCACGGCTTTGCGCGCACCTTGCCCTGGCGGGTGGAGCGCAGCGAGGCCGATGGCGACAGCGGCAGCGAGGGCCCCGTGGCCCGCGCCGTGTTCGCGCTGGACGACACGCCCGAGACGCGGGCCTGGTGGCCCCACGGCTTCGCGGCGCGCCTCACGGTGGTGCTGTCCGCCGAACACCTGTTGCTCGACCTGTCGGTGCGCAACACCGGCACCACGGCGTGGGATTTCACCGCTGCGCTGCACGGCTACTACCGCGTGAGCGACATCGCCGCCACCCGCGTGGAGGGGCTCGATGGCTGCGCCCGCTGGGATTCGGTGGCCGATGTGCATTCGGTGCAGCAGGGCCCCGTGGCGTTCGACGGCGAATACGACTGCATCTTCTCGGCCGCGCCCGCGCCACTTCGGCTGCACGCGGGCGACCACGCGCTGACCCTCGCGCAAAGCCCGTCCTGGGGCAACACGGTGGTCTGGAACCCCGGCGCCGCGCTGTGCGCCAAGCTGGCCGACCTGCCCCCCGACGGCTACCGGCACATGGTGTGCGTGGAAGCCGCCTGCATCGACCAACCCGTTCACCTGGCGCCCGGCGCCGGCTGGTCGGGCTGGCAGCGCCTGGGGGCCGGCTGAGCCGCCCCTTCACCCGTTTCTTTCTTCGGACTTCCCATGCTTGCCAAACGCATCATTCCCTGCCTCGACGTGACCGGCGGTCGCGTGGTCAAGGGCGTCAACTTCCTCGAACTGCGCGACGCGGGCGATCCCGTCGAGATCGCGGCGCGCTACAACGGCCAGGGCGCCGACGAGCTGACCTTCCTGGACATCACCGCCACCAGCGACGGGCGCGACCTCATCCTGCACATCATCGAAGCCGTGGCCAGCCAGGTCTTCATTCCGCTGACCGTGGGCGGGGGCGTGCGCACGGTGGAAGACGTGCGCCGCCTGCTGAACGCGGGCGCCGACAAAACGAGCTTCAACTCCGCCGCCATCGCCAACCCGGATGTCATCAGCGCCGCCTCGGCCAAGTACGGCGCGCAGTGCATCGTCGTGGCCATCGATGCCAAGCGCCGCCAGGGCGAGGACCTGCAGGCGCGGGGCGAGGGCTGGGACGTGTACAGCCACGGCGGGCGCAAGAACACCGGGCTGGACGTTTTGCAATGGGCCACCGAGATGGCGCGGCGCGGCGCGGGCGAGATCCTGCTCACCAGCATGGATCGCGACGGCACCAAGTCCGGCTTCGACCTGCAGCTCACCCGTGCCGTGAGCGACGCGGTCAGCGTGCCGGTGATCGCCTCGGGCGGAGTGGGCAACCTCGACCACCTGGCGGACGGCGTGCAGCAGGGCGGGGCCGATGCCGTGCTGGCCGCCAGCATCTTCCACTATGGCGAATACACCGTCGGCCAGGCGAAGGCGCGCATGGCCGAGCGGGGCATTCCGGTGCGGCTGTGACGGGCCGCACCCGGGGCCGCGCCCGCCTCGCGGCGGGGATCTGCACGGTCCTTTTCGCCGCCGTGCTGGCAGGCTGCGCGCAGGGCCCGCGCTCTGCGGGCAGCACGCCGGCGCCGTCCTATGCCTCGGGCTACTTCGACCGCGCGCCTTGCGCCGACCGCATCGGCCGCTGCTTCGACGCCACCATCGGCGGCCAGCCGGTGGAGGTGATCGCCACGCGCGAGGAGTTCGAACGCCTGCGGGCGCAGCTGCGCGCCCTCGACGGTGGCGTGCGAGACGTGTACTGGACCGTGCGCCGCCCCCTGGGCAGTGCCGCGGCGCTCGATGTGGAGACGTTCGCCAACGCGTTCGGGCGTGCCCATGTCGGCGAGCCCCGCGAGGAGGCCGACGTGACGGTGTATGCCCTCGACGGGCAGAACCTGGAGAGCGAGACCGAGCACGTCGCCAGCCCCGACGTGCGCATCGGCGGCCGCCCGGCCGTGGTGCAGCAGGAGACGCTCACGCAGGACACGCTGCCCCCCGGCCGCTACGCCTTCGCCATCAAGTACCTGGGCCGCACGAACTGGGACCGCAAATGGGTGTTCCTGTCGGTGCAGTGAGGCCCGCATGCCTTTTTGCATGAAAATGGCCTTCGGCGCAATCAATACTAGGGCGTTATGCTATAAAAATTATAGCAAAACAGGCCTTTCCCGCAGTGCAGCAAATGACCGAGAATGACTCCATGAACTGGCTCGACGAAGTGAAATGGGATGCGCAGGGCCTGGTGCCCGCCATCGCGCAGGAGGCGGCCACGGGCGACGTGCTCATGTTCGCGTGGATGGACCGCGAGGCCCTGGCCAAGACGGCCGAACTGGGGCGCGCGGTGTATTTCAGCCGCTCGCGCGGCAAGCTGTGGTTCAAGGGCGAGGAGTCGGGCCACGTGCAGACGGTGCACGAAATCCGCCTGGACTGCGACAACGACGTGGTGCTGCTCAAGGTGACGCAGCTCGGCCATGAGCCGGGCATCGCCTGCCACACCGGCCGCCACAGCTGTTTTTTCAGCGTGCTCAAGGACGGCGCCTGGCAGGCGGTCGATCCGGTCTTGAAAGACCCCGAGTCCATCTACAAATAACGGCAATGCCCATGACCATCCCCCTCACCGACGCCCCGGCTGCTCCGCAGGCCCGCCCGTCCGAAGACGCGCTCGCGCGGCTGGCCGCCGTGATCGAAAGCCGCAAGCCCGCCCACGGCGGCGATGCCGACAAGAGCTACGTGGCGCGGCTGCTGCACAAGGGGCCGGACGCCTTCCTCAAGAAGATCGGCGAGGAAGCCACCGAGGTCGTCATGGCCGCCAAGGACGTGGACCATGGCGCCGACCCATCCAAGCTGGTGTACGAAGTGGCCGACCTGTGGTTTCATTCCATGATCGCCCTCGCGCACTACGGCCTGACCCCGGCCGACGTGGTGGCCGAGCTGGAGCGCCGCGAGGGCACCAGCGGCATCGAGGAAAAATCCCTGCGCAAGGCCCTGGCCCGCGCCAACGACGAAGGAGCCAACGCGTGAGCGACATCATCGACGTGGAGCCGAACGAGCGGGCCGAATCGCTCAAGACCGTGGGTTGGATCAGCTATTTCCTGCACCTGATCGTCGCCGTGGGCGCCGTCATCCCCGGCGCGCAGCCGGGGGCCCTGCTGCTGGTCATCGCCCTGGTCATCGACCTGGTCAAGAAAAGCGATGCCGAAGGCACCTGGCAGGCCAGCCATTTCTCGTACCGCATCCGCACCGTCCTCTGGGCCGGCGTGCTCTACGTGGTGACCGCGCCGCTGTGGCTGCTGTTCATCGCGCCGGGCTGGATCGCCTGGGGCCTGATCTCCATCTGGTTCCTGTACCGCATCGTGCGCGGCATGGTGGCGATGAACAAGGGCCAGGCGATCGATGCCTGAGGCAGCGGCCCCCGCAGCGCCGCGGCGGCTCAACCTTGCCCTGCAGGGCGGCGGCTCGCACGGCGCGCTGACCTGGGGCGTGCTCGATGCGCTGCTGGAAGACGGGCGCTTCACGCTCGACGGCATCAGCGGCACGAGCGCCGGCGCCATGAACGCCGTGGCCCTGGCCCACGGCTTCGCGCAGGCCGCCAAGGCCCACCGGCATGCCAGCGCCGAC
>NZ_BAAJYT010000151.1:0-9249 GCF_057541515.1 Acidovorax sp. KNOB132 | reverse complement strand
CGCCTTCCAGACCAACATCCTCGCCTGACGCCGCCGTGGAAGCGGCCCGCGCCGGCGAGCAGGGTCGGGGTTTCGCCGTGGTGGCCAGCGAGGTGCGCAGCCTCGCGCAGCGCTCGGCCACGGCCGCCAAGGAGATCGGCGGGCTCATCGGCGACAGCGTGCGCCAGGTGGCGGAAGGCTCGCAGCTGGTGCATGCGGCCGGCGGGACCATGGGCGAGATCGTCGACTCGGTGCAGCAGGTGGCGACCATCATCGGCGAGATCGGCACCGCCACACGCGAGCAGAGCACGGGCCTGGGGCAGGTGGGCGAGGCGGTGAACCAGCTCGACCAGATGACGCAGCAGAACGCGGCGCTGGTGGAGGAATCCTCCGCCGCCGCCCAGGGGCTGCGCGTGCAGGCCGCGCAATTGGCCCAACTGGTGGAGGCCTTCCGGCTGCCAGCGGGTTCGGCGCTCGCGGTGCGCTGACCGCCCGAGCCGCGGTGCGCCGGGCGGGGGCGGCCTCGGCGGCAGGCCCACGCTTTACCGGGGATTTACGCCAGCGCGTCAACAGGGCCCGCTGGCGCAGGCGTTGAGCACGCATCAGTCACTTTCCCGGACCGGTGCCCATGATGCTTTCTTCCCCTGTTGTCACTTCTTCCTCCAGGCCCGCATTCGGCGGCCTGGCGGCGGCCCTGGTGGCCGCCACGGTTCTCTCGGGCTGTGTCGTCGCCCCGCCGCCCCGTCCACGCACCGTGGTGGTGGAGCCGCCGCCCGCCCGTGCCGTGATGGTCGAGCCCGCCCCCGTGGTGGTCGTCGCGCCCACCGCACCGCCCGCACCCTATGTCGAGACGATCACCGTGGCGCCTTCGCCCGTGCATGTGTGGGTCGGTGGATTCTGGGAGTGGGGCGGCGGCCGCTACGTCTGGCGGCCGGGCCACTGGACCACGCCGCCGCGCCCCGGCGCGGTGTGGGTGCCCCACCACTGGGAGCCGGGCCCGGGCGACTGGCACATGCGGCCCGGGCACTGGGCGCCCCGCTGAGGCCAGTGCCGCCTGTGCGCTGAAGGCGCTGGGCGACGGGCCGGGAATGCGCGTCAGGCGAGCAGCGCGCGCGCCACGGCCTCGCCCACCTTGATGCCGTCCACCCCGGCCGAAAGAATCCCGCCCGCGTAGCTCGCGCCTTCGCCGGCCGGGTACAGGCCGGCGGTGTTCAGGCTCTGGAAGGCCTCGTTGCGCCCGATCTTGAGGGGCGACGAGGTGCGCGTCTCCACCCCGGTCAGCACCGCGTCGTGCATGTCGAATCCCTTGATCTTCCTGCCGAAGGCCGGCAGCGCCTCGCGCAGGGCCTCGGTGGCGTAGCCGGGCAGGGCGGCATCGAGGTCGGTCAGCGTGACGCCGGGCTTGTACGAGGGCTCCACGGAGCCCAGCGCCGTCGACGCTCGCCGTGCGAGGAAATCGCCCACCAGCTGCGCGGGCGCGTTGTAGTTGCTGCCGCCCAGCACGTAGGCGTTCGACTCCAGCTGGCGCTGCAGCACGATGCCCGCCAGCGGATGCGGCGTCGCGCCGGCCACCAGCGCCTGCACGCCATAGGGGGCGCCCAGCGCCGCCTCGAATGCCACGGGGTCGTGCGGATAGTCGTTGGGGTCGATGGCGACCACCATGCCCGCATTGGCATTGCGCTCGTTGCGCGAATACTGGCTCATGCCGTTGGTGACCACGCGGTGCGGCTCGCTGGTGGCGGCCACCACCGTGCCGCCCGGGCACATGCAGAAGCTGTACACCGCGCGGCCGTTGCCCGCGTGGTGCACCAGCTTGTAGTCGGCCGCGCCCAGCAGCGGGTGCCCGGCGTGCCGGCCCCAGCGCGCGCGGTCGATGAGCCCTTGCGGGTGCTCGATGCGAAAGCCCACCGAGAAGGGCTTGGCCTCCATGTGCACGCCGCGCTCGTACAGCATGGCGAAGGTGTCGCGCGAGCTGTGGCCCAGCGCCATCACCACGTGGTCGGCGCGCAGCGTGTGGGTCTGTCCCGTGGCCTGGTCGAGCACCTGCAGGCCGCGCAGGTGGCGCTGGCCGGCGGCGTCCTGCTCGACCACCACGTCGGTCACGCGCTGCTGGAACCGCACCTCGCCGCCCAGCGCGATGATCTGCTCGCGCAGCGTCTCCACCACCTTGACGAGCTTGAACGTGCCGATGTGCGGGTGCGCCACCGAGAGGATCTCGGGCGGCGCGCCGGCCTGCACGAATTCCTCCATGACCTTGCGGCCCAGGTGGCGCGGGTCCTTGATCTGGCTGTAGAGCTTGCCGTCGCTGAATGTGCCGGCGCCGCCCTCGCCGAACTGCACGTTCGACTCCGCCTGCAGCTCGCGCCGCCGCCACAGGCCCCAGGTGTCCTGCGTGCGCTCGCGTACCGCGCGGCCGCGTTCCAGCACGATGGGCCGGAACCCCATCTGCGCCAGCACCAGCGCCGCGAAGATGCCGCAGGGCCCGAAGCCCACCACCACGGGCCGGTGCGCCAACCCCTCTGGTGCCCGGCCCACCGGCCGCCAGACCATGTCGGGCGTGGGCTGGATGTGGGGCTGGCCGGCGTGGCCCGCCAGCAGCGCGGCCTCCTGCGACGGATCGGCCAGGGTGATGTCGATGATGTACACCGCCAGCAGTTCGGCCTTGCGCGCATCGAAACTGCGCTTGAAGACGTGGACATGGGCGATGCCTTCGGGCGGCAGCGCCAGGATGCGGCAGGCGGCGGCGCGCAGGGCGGGCTCGGGGGATTCGGCCGCGCTGAGCGGCAGCTTGATTTCGGACAGGCGGATCATGGCTTGCGGGCCCGTGTCGATCGGGCGAAGGGCAATGTCGTGGGGACCGGCATGATAAAGGAGGCCCGCGATGCCGGTCAGACAGGGTGCGGCAAGCCCAGCCGATGTGCAGTCATTACTAGGGCATATTGCTATTAATTTAATAGCAATATGCCCTAGTAATGATTGCGCTGGAGGCCTTTTTCCTTGTTGCCGGCGTGCAGGGCCTGCACTGCTCCGAAGTGCATGAGATCGGACCGACCGAATGGCAGCGAAAACGCGACGGCGCAGGGTGCACCTCAAGGTCGCGCCTGGCGCGGGGCCGATGCCGGAGAACGGCTAGTCCGCGCAGAACTGGCAACCCGCCGATGTCAGGTGGTCGACCTTGCACGCGGTGCACCGCGAGACGTCCATCATCGTCCTGCAGGCGCCGCATTTGCCGGGGACGGACGGGTTGTCGCCCACGTTGAGCACGTCATAGATCACGCCTTCCTTTCGGCCGCACGCTGGGCAGTCGAGAAACCCCATGGTGAAGGGCCCGGCTTCGAAATGGCACACCAGGCAGCGTAGATCGCCATGCTCGCTTTCCACCATCGCATCGCTGCCGCAGGCCAGGCAGCAGCGGACCGGGCCGAAGCGATCGAAATCGTCGTACGCGCGGTCAATGGCCTCGTCCACGTAGGATGTCTTTTCGATGAGCTTCTGATACAGGTCCAGGCCGATGAACTGCTTCAGGCTGTTGGACAGGTATTGGTCTTGTGCCCGGAGATTGACCTTCCAGTCGAGCTGGGTGATGACCCGCACCAGCAACCAGATGGACTCGTCCAATACCGTTTCGGGGTCCATGTCCAGGCCGAGGTGCATCAGTTGATTCCTTCGGTTCTGAAAATCGTCGAGAAGCTGGAGGTCCTGGGCGTTGAGAAGCAGACTGGACGAGGCCTTTTTTCGGCTCTCCCAGAAAGCGATGGACTTGAACTGTCCGTCGTGGATGGACTGCAGTAGCTCGGCTTGCGCCTTGGTGTGCAGGCTGGCCACCGCGATGCCTTGCCAACCGACGGTCCTGACGATGCGCAGCTTGGTGAGCAGTTCGAGCGCGGCCTGAATGTTGGCGAGTGTCTGCAGCGCGTTGGTCTCGTTGCGCTCATCCGCCAGCGCGTGTTCCAGAGCGTGCAAAAGGAAATGCCGCGAGGTTTTCTGCAGGCGCCGGATGAGTTCGGCATCGACGGGGTCGGCTGGTTTCATGGTTCGGTTGTTGGAGGTGGGGGCGGCGCATCGGCGCTGTTGCCATGGGCCTGCGACTGGCTCCGGATTCTTTCGTGGACGGTGCCAGGAACTCAGGGGGGAACCCGTGTGAAGGATACGGGCTGACAGACCGGGCGCGGGTGTCCGGTCGCGCGGGGCCGCACCGGGTTGCCATCATCCCTGTCCCGGCATTCCACGGAAAGGGCCTCCAGGCGCAGCCTTGGGTCTTGCGGCGCTCAGCCCGTTTGCTATTTAATTAATAGCACTATGCCCTAGTATTGATTGCGCTGGCGGGCTTTTTGATGCTCGGCCTGGGCGGTGGATTCTCCTGCCATGCCGGGCCGGCGGCGGCCCAGCAACTCCACCCCGCCGAACGCCAGTGCAGCCAGCCCCAGGGGCAGGAAGAAATACAGCATGCGGTAGGCCAGCACCGAGGCCAGTGCCTGCGGTGCGGGCAGGTAGGCCGACAGCACCGCCACGCCCACGGCCTCCAGCACGCCCAGCCCGGCGGGGATGCGCGAGATGAGCCCGGCCACGGCGCCCAGCAGCACCGTCGCCAGCGCGGCCGCATACGGTGCGCGCTGCCCGGTCAGCACCCACAGCGCCGCGCCCATCACCATCCAGTTGGCGGCCGACAGCGCCACCTGCAGCATGCCCACGGGCCAGCGCGGCATGGCGATGCGGTGCCCGCGCAGGTGCACGGGCCGGCCATGGCGCAGGGCGCAGGCGGCAACGTACAGCAGGCTCGCCGCCGTCAGGGCGGCACCCATCCAGCGCAGGTGCTGGGGGCCGACGTGCCAGTTGTCGGGCAGCTGCGGCGACCACAGCCAGAACACCGCGCCCGCCAGGAAGAAATAGCCCAGCCAGTTGGTGAGGATGCTCATCCCGATCACCTGCCCGATGGCCGCCACCGACACGCCCTGCTGCGAGTACAGGCGATAGCGCACCGTCACCCCGCCGATGATCGATCCCAGGTTCAGCGTGAACGGATAGGCGATGAGCGTGATGCCCACCGTGCGCCCGGCCGACAGCCCGTGCCGCGTGTAATGGCGCCCGAACAGGTCGAAGGTGCTGTACAGCAGGTGGCTGGCCAGCGCCAGCGCGCCGCCCAGCAGCAGCACCGGCACCGGCAAGGCCAGGAACGACGCCCAGACCGCGGGCCAGTCCACCGTGCGTGCCTGGCGCACCAGCAGCGAGACGACGAAGAGGACGAAGGCGCCGCTGGCGAGGGTCACGGCCCAGGGCCACCAGCGGTGGGCGGTCAGGCGCTTCCAGCGGCTGTCGGGGCGTGTGGGCGGCGCAGCGCGGTCCCTGGGGGCCCCGGCCTGGGGCCGGGCGGGGTCATGCCCAGGCTTGGCCGGGTCCAGGGAGGACAGGGCCGGGGAGGGCGCCGCTGCCGCCATGGCTCAGGTGGCCGAAGGCCGGTGACCGGTGTCGTGGGCCGGGGGCTCCTGGGCGCGGACCAGCGAGATCTCGGGCTCGTGGCGCGGCAGCCAACCCGCCCAGGAGGGGAACCAGCGCATGACATGGAACAGGAAATAGCTGCGCAGCAGGCGCAGGCCATCCCAGCGCGAGGGTGGCGTGGCCTGGACCTGGCGGCAGCTGTGCTGCATCAGGTGGTCCAGCCGTTCGTGCAGCGTCGCGTTGAAATCCTTGTCGCGGATCACCACGTTCGCCTCGAGGTTGAGCGACAGGCTCAAGGGGTCGAGGTTGCTGGAGCCCACGGTGGACCATTCGCCGTCCACCAGCGCGACCTTGCCGTGCAGCGGCCGGTCGCAATATTCGTAGATGCGCACGCCCGCGCGCAGCAGGTGGTCGTAGAGCATGCTGGCCGCCGTGCGCACGATGGGCATGTCGGGCTGGCCCTGCAGGATGAGCCGCACGTCCACCCCGCGCCGCGCCGCGCGGCGCATTTCGCGGATGAAGCGGTAGCCGGGAAAGAAGTAGGCATTGGCGATCACCACGCGCTCGCGCGCGGCGCGCAGGGCCACGCGGTAGTGGCGCTCGATGTCGTTGGTGTGGTTGTGGTTGTCGCGCGTGACGAAGATGGCATCCGCCGTGCCCGCATGGGGCAGCGGCGGCACGGCGTTCACCCCCTGGCGCGCGCCGTGTGCGTGGGGGCATGACGGCATCGCGCGCGAAGCCCAGCATGTGGGCGACGATGGGGCCGCGCACCTCGACCGAGTAGTCCTGCTTGGCCTCGGGGCCGTAGTCGGCCACGTGGTCGGCCGAGTAGTTGATGCCGCCGATGAAGCCGATCTCCCCGTCCACCACCACGATCTTGCGGTGCATGCGGCGCAGCACGTTCAGCCGCTGGCCGAACAGCCGGCGGCCCGGGTCGAAGATGCGAAAGCGCACGCCGGCATTCACCAGTTCGCCGATGAAGTCTTCCGGCAGATCGGGCGAGCCGAAGCCGTCCACCAGCACATGCACCTCGGCGCCGTTGCGCGCGGCCTGCAGCAGCGCCGCGTGCAGCCCCCGGCCGATCTTGTCGTCGAAGAGGATGAAGGTTTCCAGGATCACCTCGCGCCGTGCCTGCGCGATGGCCTCGAACACGCGGGGGAAGAACGCCTCGCCGTTCTCCAGCAGCGTGAAGTGGTTGCCGGGCACCCAGCGCGAGGGGCGGGAGCGGTGCATCACAGCGAAATCTCCGCGGCCAGGGGCGCGTGGTCCGACAGCTTGTGCCAGGGCTTGCGCGGCAGCACCACCGGCGCGTGCACCGAGGCATTGCGCACGTAGATGCGGTCCAGCGCCAGCAGCGGCATGGAGGCCGGGAAGGTGCGCACGGCCTTGCCCCGCGCATGCATGAACACCTCGTGCAGGCCGGCGCCGGCGCGCAGCACGTCGTGCGCACGGCCGCGCCAGTCGTTGAAGTCGCCCGCCACCACCACCGGGTCTTCGGGCGGAAACGTGGCCACCAGCTCGCACACGCGCTTGAGCTGGCGCTGGCGGTGCGCCTCCTGCAGGCCCAGGTGAACGCAGATGGCATGCACCTGCCGGGCGTGGCCCGGGGGCTGCAGCACGCAGTGCAGCATGCCGCGCCGCTCGGGTCCGCTTACGGAGATGTCGTGGTTTTCGTAGTGGACGATGGGGAACTTGGACAGCAGCGCGTTGCCGTGGTGGCCGTTGTCGTACACCGCATTGCGGCCATAGGCGTATTGGCCCCAGATGGTGTCGGCCAGGAATTCGTAGTGCGGCTCCTGCGGAAAATTGGCCACGCGCCCGGCGTGCCGCTGGTGCGTGCCGAGCACTTCCTGCAGGAAGACCAGGTCGGCCGACACGCCACGCACGGCTTCGCGCAACTCGTGCAGCATGAAGCGGCGGTTGAAGGTGGTGAAGCCCTTGTGCACGTTCACGGTCAGCACCTTGAAGGCAACGGGAGAGGCGGTGGATGGTTCCATGGGGCAATCAGTGAGCGCGGGGGAGGGGCGGGAACCGGGCCGAAAAGCCCGGTTTCAGGCGGGCCCCGCATGGGCTTTGATTGTTTCGATGGCGGTCCGGCTGGGCTGTAGGACGGCTGGCCGAACGCTTGTGACCCGATGGCGGCCGGGCCTGAGGGCCGCCGGCAGCCCGGCTCCCGGGCCGGGGCAGGCGCCTGCCCCAGCCCAAAAAAGGTCCCACCCATGGCGTCGGGTGGGTGGACTGCGCACACTGCCCTGGCCCGGGGCAGCGCGCGGTTTCAGAAAGCGCCTCAGGAGGGCAGGAAGCCCTCGACCGACAGGTAGCGCTCGCCCGTGTCGTAGTTGAAGCCCAGCACCTTGGCGCCAGCGGGCAGCTCGGGCAGCTTCTGTGCGATGGCGGCCAGCGTGGCGCCGGAGGAAATGCCCACCAGCAGGCCTTCCTCGCGCGCGGCACGGCGGGCGTATTCCCGCGCGGGCTCGGCATCGACCTGGATCACGCCGTCAAGCAGGCTGGTGTCGAGGTTCTTGGGCACGAAGCCCGCGCCGATGCCCTGGATCGGGTGCGGGGCCGGCTGGCCGCCGGAGATCACGGGCGAGGCCACGGGCTCCACCGCGAAGATCTTGAGGGCCGGAAACTTCGCCTTCAGCACGCGGCCCACCCCCGTCAGGTGGCCGCCCGTGCCCACGCCGGTGATCAGCGCGTCCAGGCCATCAGGAAAGTCCGCCAGCACTTCCTGTGCCGTGGTGCGCACGTGCACGTCGATGTTGGCGGGGTTTTCGAACTGCTGCGGCACCCAGGCGCCGGGGGTCTGCGCGCGCAGTTCCTCGGCGCGGGCGATGGCGCCCTTCATGCCTTTTTCGCGCGGGGTGAGGTCGAACTGCGCACCGTAGGCCAGCATGAGGCGGCGGCGCTCGACGCTCATGCTGTCGGGCATCACCAGAATGAGCCGGTAGCCTTTCACCGCCGCCACCAGGGCCAGGCCGATGCCCGTGTTGCCCGACGTGGGCTCGATGATCGTGCCGCCGGGCTGCAGCGCGCCGGTGCGTTCCGCGTCTTCCACCATCGACAGGGCGATGCGGTCCTTGATCGAACCGCCGGGGTTGCTGCGCTCGGACTTGACCCAGACGTTGGCACCCGCGCCGAACAGGCGGTTGATGCGCACATGGGGCGTGTTGCCGATGGTTTGCAGGATGTTCTCGACTTTCATGGCGTCTCCAGGTTGGACAGGTACGGGACAGGCAAAAAAAACATTTTGGCCCATGCCTACGACACTCCGCGCATATGGTTATGCCGGCGATGCGGCTTTCTCGATGTCGATGCGCGTGGCACCCGCGCAGGGCGCCATGGCGATGCGCACCGGCAGGCACTGCGCGATGACCTGCGCATTCGTGCTGGCATGCGGGGTGATCGCCTCGGCCGTATAGCTGGCCTGCTGGCCGCTGCGCCAGACGGCGAGGGCCAGTGGCAGCATCCACTGGTCCGCCAGGTGCGGACCGACAGCGCCGCGACTGCGCTCGAACGAGCGCACTTCGCCGGCCAGCTGGCGCGCCACCTGTTCTGCCGGCATGCCGCGCTCGCCCAGCGCGCAGAACACCTCGGTCACCTCGGCATGCTCCAGCACCGCCAGCAGGGCGTTGCCCGGGCCTTCGTTCTGCCGTGCGGGCGGGATGCGCCACGGGTCGTCGCCTTCGCTCCAGTCCAGTTGCTGGCGAAGCGCCGCCAGCTCGCGCACCGCGATGCCGCGGGCCAGGCCCGGCACCAGGGCTTCGGCCCAGGCGCTGCGGCGCGCGCCGCGGTCCAGCAGATCGAACGGCGCCAGCGGGCCAGCCGCGGGCG
>NZ_BAAJYT010000150.1:0-9291 GCF_057541515.1 Acidovorax sp. KNOB132 | reverse complement strand
GCGCGGGCTTTTCTTGGGCGCTGCGTCGATCTGGTCGTATGCCTTGGCTTCGCCGCCGAACTTGGAGGACAGCACCGTGGCGATGGTCCGCCGTCAGCGTCGTCTTGCCATGGTCCACGTGACCGATGGTGCCCACGTTTCACGTGGGGCTTTGGTACGTTACAACTTACCTTTTGCCATTTTGAATCTCCAAAGAGCAATGCCTGTGTCAGGGTTTAACGTCTGCACCCGATTGCTAAGTCGTCCCGCACAGGGCAACAGGACGGCACCGGGTCGCAGATTGCAAGGATCTTGCTGCTATTTTTTTCATAGCTGCCAGCGCCTACTCGATAGTCGCTGGCAACCAATTCCATCAAACCAACCGAAAGGGGCCGCCGAAGCCGCCCCTCCCTTTGCCAATTACTTGGCGCGTGCAGCCATGATGGCTTCCGACACGTTGCGAGGGGCTTCGCTGTAGTGCTTGAATTCCATCGAGTAGGTGGCACGGCCTTGCGTTGCGGAGCGCAGCGAGGTCGAGTAGCCGAACATTTCCGACAGGGGGACTTCCGCCTTGATGGCCTTGCCGCCGCCGACCATGTCGTCCATGCCCTGCACCATGCCACGGCGGGACGACAAGTCGCCCATCACCGTACCAGCGTAGTCTTCCGGCGTTTCGACTTCCACGGCCATCATGGGCTCGAGAATCACGGGGTTGGCCTTGCGGCAACCTTCCTTGAAACCGAAGATGGCGGCCATCTTGAACGCGAGTTCGTTCGAGTCCACATCGTGGTACGAACCGAAGTGCAGCGTGACCTTGACGTCCACCACCGGGTAGCCGGCCAGCACACCTTGCGTGACGGCTTCGTTGATGCCCTTTTCCACCGCGGGGATGAATTCGCGAGGAACCACACCGCCCTTGATGGCGTCGACGAACTCGATGCCCTTGCCGGCTTCGTTCGGCTCGATCTTGAGCACGACGTGGCCGTACTGACCCTTACCACCGGACTGGCGAACGAACTTGCCTTCGGCCTCTTCCACCGTCTTGCGGATGGTTTCGCGGTAGGCCACCTGGGGCTTGCCAACGTTGGCTTCCACGCCGAATTCGCGCTTCATGCGGTCCACGATGATTTCCAGGTGGAGCTCGCCCATGCCGCCGATGATGGTCTGGCCGGATTCTTCGTCGGTGCTGACGCGGAACGAAGGATCTTCGGCAGCCAGACGACCCAGCGCGATACCCATCTTTTCCTGGTCGGCCTTCGACTTCGGCTCCACGGCCTGACGGATCACGGGCTCGGGGAACACCATGCGCTCCAGCGTCACGATGGCCGAGGGATCGCACAGGGTTTCACCGGTCGTCACATCTTTCAGGCCCACGCAGGCGGCGATGTCGCCAGCACGGATTTCATCGACTTCTTCGCGGTTGTTGGCGTGCATTTGCACGATACGGCCGATGCGTTCCTTCTTGCCGCGCACGGGGTTGTACACCGTGTCGCCCTTGGACAGAACGCCGGAATACACACGCACGAACGTCAACTGGCCCACGAATGGGTCGGTCATCAGCTTGAACGCCAGGGCAGAGAACTTCTCCGAGTCGTCGGCCTTGCGGCTCGTCGGTTGCTCGTCGTCGTCGGTGCCGCCCACGGGAGGAATGTCCACCGGAGAAGGCATCAGTTCGATCACGGCGTCCAGCATGCGCTGCACACCCTTGTTCTTGAAGGCCGTACCGCACAGCATGGGCTGGATTTCGCAGGCGATGGCACGCGTGCGCAGGCCGAGGGTGATTTCCTCTTCGGAAAGATCACCTTCTTCCAGGTACTTGTTCATCAGGTCTTCGGAGGCTTCAGCAGCCGCCTCGACCATCTTCTCGCGCCATTCCTTGGCCGTTTCCAGCAGGTCGGCGGGGATCTCTTCGAAGGTGAACTTCATGCCCTGCGAGGCCTCGTCCCAGATGATGGCCTTCATCTTGCGCAGATCGACCACGCCCGTGAAGTTTTCTTCGGCACCGATCGGGATCACGATCGGCACGGGGTTGGCCTTCAAGCGCAGCTTCATCTGCTCGACGACCTTGAAGAAGTTGGCACCGGTACGGTCCATCTTGTTCACGAACGCGAGGCGGGGCACCTTGTACTTGTTCGCCTGGCGCCACACGGTTTCCGACTGCGGCTGCACGCCACCCACGGCGCAATACACCATGCAGGCGCCATCCAGCACGCGCATGGAACGCTCCACTTCGATCGTGAAGTCCACGTGGCCGGGGGTGTCGATGATGTTGATGCGGTGCTCGGGGAACGAACGGTCCATGCCGCTCCAGAAGCAGGTGGTGGCAGCCGACGTGATCGTGATGCCGCGCTCTTGCTCCTGCTCCATCCAGTCCATGGTGGCTGCGCCGTCATGCACTTCACCGATCTTGTGGTTCACACCGGTGTAGAAAAGAATCCGCTCGGTCGTCGTGGTCTTGCCAGCGTCGATGTGGGCCGAGATACCGATATTGCGGTAGCGCTCGATGGGGGTCTTGCGAGCCATGGTAAATCCTTGGTTGAACGTTGTGTTCGTTGTGATGGGCCACCCGCTTTTGCGACGCAGCACCACAATTTGCCGGCGACCTGAATCAAGATAAGGCCGCAGGCAGAAAATGCCAGCGGCCTTACGTTTGCACCGGAGAAAGCCTGGAGGCTTAGAAGCGGAAGTGGCTGAATGCCTTGTTGGCTTCGGCCATGCGGTGCACTTCGTCACGGCGCTTCATCGCGCCGCCACGGCCTTCCGTGGCTTCCAGCAGTTCGTTGGCCAGGCGTTGCGCCATCGACTTTTCGCCACGCTTGCGGGCGGCTTCCTTGATCCAGCGCATCGACAGTGCCAGACGGCGCACGGGGCGCACCTCCACAGGCACCTGGTAGTTGGCACCGCCCACGCGGCGGGACTTCACTTCGACCATGGGCTTCACGTTGTTGATGGCAACGGTGAACGCTTCCAGAGGGTCCTTGTCAGGGTGCTTCTTCTCGATCAGTTCCAGAGCGCCGTAAATGATGCGCTCTGCCACTGCCTTTTTGCCGCCTTCCATGATCACGTTCATGAATTTGGACAGCTCTACATTGCCGAACTTGGGATCCGGCAGGATTTCACGTTTGGGGACTTCGCGACGACGTGGCATTTTTTTCACCTCATGTTTGCTTCAGTTGGCATCTTTTCAGACACCGCGAGAGCCATTCAGGACTCCCACTTACTCGACCCACGCAAGACAGTTGCGCTTGGGGTCACTACGCTGGATCACCGCGCCACGCGGGAAACAGCACCGGATATCTTTTGCAAAAAAGCGCAGGGCTTACTTGGCCTTGGGCTTCTTGGCACCGTACTTGGAGCGCGCTTGCTTGCGGTCTTTCACGCCTTGCAAGTCGAGCGAGCCACGCACGATGTGGTAACGCACACCGGGCAAGTCCTTGACACGACCGCCGCGAACCAGCACGACGCTGTGTTCCTGCAGGTTGTGGCCTTCGCCGCCGATGTAGGAAATGACTTCGAAGCCGTTGGTCAGGCGAACCTTGGCGACCTTCCGCAGAGCGGAGTTAGGCTTCTTTGGCGTCGTGGTGTACACACGGGTGCACACGCCGCGGCGCTGAGGAGAGTTTTCCATCGCGGGGCTCTTCGACTTGATCTTTTCGACCTCGCGACCCTGACGGACCAGTTGATTGATGGTTGGCATGAATACGTCCCTAAACGTGAAATGCTTCGTGAAAAACGAAAACGTGAATCCCTTCGGAAATTCCGAAAAGCCTTCTAATGTAGCAGGTTGGCGCTGATGGAGCAATCGCGGGGCGGCCAGCCGGCCGCCGCCGTGTCACTTGATCCACAGGCGGATCGCATCCCAGGCGCGGCCGAAGATGCCGGCCTGCTCCACCGTCTCCAGCGCCACCAGCGGCACTTCGGCGATGGGCTGCTCACCCAGCGACACCTTCAGGGTGCCGATCGACTGGCCCTTGGTGAATGGTGCCACCAGCGGGTCGGTGCGCACGATCTGGGTCGTGACCTTACCGGCGCTGCCCGACGGCACGGTGACGACGATGGCGTCTGGGCGGCCGATCTGGATGGTGTTCTGCTTGCCCTTCCAGACCGCCGGCGTGGCGGCGGGCTGGCCGGCGTCGAACAGCTTGACGGCGTCGAAGGCCGTGTAGCCCCAGTTCAGGAGCTTCTGGCTCTCGTTCGCCCGGGCGTTTTCGCTGGAGGCGCCCAGCACGATGGACAGCAGACGGCGCTGGCCGACGTTCGGAAAGTCGCGCTTGGACGTGGCCACCAGGCAGTAGCCGGCAGCGGCGGTGTGGCCGGTCTTGAGGCCGTCCACCGTGGGATCGCGGAACAGCAGCGAATTGCGGTTGGTGCCATTGGAGGGCGGCGTGCCTGGGTACGCATAGTGCTTGGTCGCGTAGTAATGCATGTACTCGGGGAATTCCTGCATCAGGCGGGTGGCCAGCACGCCCAGATCGCGCGCGGTGGTCGTGTGGCCCGGCTCGGTCAGGCCTTCGGGGTTCTTGTAGGCCGTGTTCTTCATGCCCAGGGCCTTGGCCTGGTCGTTCATGAGCTTGACGAAGTTCTCGGCCGTGCCGCCCACGCCTTCGGCCAGGGCCATGGTGGCGTCGTTGCCCGACTGCACGATCATCCCCTTGATGAGGTCTTCCACCGGCACCTGCATCTTGGGATCGATGAACATGCGCGAGCCAGGCATCTTCCAGGCGAGCACGCTCACGGGCAGCTTCTGCTCCAGGGTGATCTTCTTGGCGCGCAGCGCGTCGAAGACCAGGTAGCCCGTCATGAGCTTGGTGAGCGATGCCTGCTCGACCGGCGCGTCGATGTCCTTGGCGGCGAGCACCTGGCCGGCGGTCACGTCGAGTAGCAGGTAGTTGCGCGCGGCGATCTCGGGGGGCTGGGGGGCCTGGCCCTGCGCCCAGAGGGCGGCAGGCGCCAGCACGGCGACAAGAACGAAGGAACGCAGCGTGGAGAGGAAGGGCTTCATGGAAACAGGCATTCGGGGCAAGGAAACAAACCAAACGGTCAAAAACGGCGGCGGGGATGGCGCGCCGTGCGGTGCCCGGTAGGGAGCGTCTGGAGGGCGGTCAGTTCCCAGCCAGCAGGTGGCGGGACACCAGGTTTTTCAGGAGCGGCAATTGTCCGTGAAAGAAATGACCGCCGCCGGGCACGACTGTGACGGGGAGTATCTGCGGCCGCGCCCAGTCCATGACGGCCGACAGCGGCACGGTGTCGTCCTGCTCGCCGTGCACGACCAGCGTGCGCGCATGCGCCTCGGCCGGCACGGGCGCCACAGTGAAGCGGCTGGCGGCGGTGCCGACCAGCACCACCCGCTCGATGCTGCGCTCGCCCCACAGGCGCTCCAGCGCATGGCTGGTGACGAAGGCGCCGAACGAGAAGCCCGCCAGGGCCAGCGGCCCCTCGGGCGCCGCCTGGCGCACCACCTCCAGGAAGTCTTCCAGCTCGCCCTGGCCCGCGTCATGCGTGCCGGCGCTGGCGCCTACGCCCCGGAAATTGAAGCGCACGGCGGTCCAGCCGCTGTGCACGAAGGCGCGCGCCAGGGTCTGCACCACCTTGTTGTCCATGCTGCCGCCGAACAGCGGGTGCGGGTGGGCGATCACCGCCACGCCGCGCGAGGGCGCGCCGTCCGGCGCCTGGGCCGCATCGCGTGCCGCTTCGATGGCACCGGCAGCGCCGGCGAGGGTCAGGCGTTCAGTCTGGGCATTCACTTGATTTGCTATCAAATTAATAGCTGTCAGGACAATAAAATCTAGGGCAGACAGCCAAAAACACTAAAAACCGATCGGCGCGCGAATCAGCGTCCGAGTTCCGGCGGCGTGAGCAGGCGCTCGACGACCTGGCCGTTCTTCAGGTGCGATTCCACGATTTCGTCGATGTCGCTGCCATCCACGAAGGTGTACCAGGTGCCCTCGGGATAGACCACGGCGACGGGGCCGCCCGCGCAGCGGTCCAGGCAGCCGGCCTTGTTCACCCGCACCTTGCCGGGGCCGGACAGGCCGGCCGCCTTGACCTGGGACTTGCAGCGGTCGAACGCAGCCTGCGCACCGTGGTGGGCGCAGCTGTCCTCGCCGTTGGTGCGGTCGTTCAGGCAAAAGAAGATGTGGCGGGCGTAGTAGCCAGGCTGCGCGGCTGGCGGCGTGGGGGTGTCGGTCATCCGGGCATTTTAGGAGCCGATGCGAACAGGGGTATCCGCGTGGCCCTCGGCCGGGTCCCGGTCGCGCCGGGCCACGCGCTGCACCACATAAACCAGGGTGGCGTAGGGCCAGAGCCAGCCCAGCCATTGGCCCAGGCCGTAAAAGCGGATGAAGCGGCCCTGCTCCCAGGCCTGCAGGGTGTCGGCGAAATAGGCGCTGGTGGGCGCCTGGTTGAGGATGTTCAGGTGCAGCATCAGCAGCAATAGCAGCACGGCGGCGCTGGCCCGGCGGGGCAGGCCGGCCAGCATCAGCGCGACGGCCATGCCGGCCCACACGCCCACGCGGGCCGGGGTGCCGAGCCACTCCCAGGCATGGGCCGGGCCGTAGCTGAGCGCGGAGGACAGCGCGGTCACCGACACGCCCGCCACCACCGTGGCCAGCGAGAAAGCCACACGGCGGCCGATGTGGCGGATCACGCAGTAGCCCAGCAGGCAGGGCACGAGCAGGCCCAGCATCACGGCCAGCAGTTCGGCACTGGGCGACAGGGCTTCCAGCGGCGTTTCGCGCAGCGGCAGCCAGTCCAGGAACGGGGTTTCGGCCAGCAGGTCTTCCAGCGCGATCTCGAGCCGCTCCCACATCTGGCCCAGCCCGAAGGGCACGGCGGCGGGAAACAGCAGCGCCACCGGCCACAGCGCGAGCAAGGCCAGCGCCCCGCTGGCGTCGGCGACGAACCACCGCGCCCGCAGCCGGCTCCAGCGGGCCAGCGCGCCCAGCCGCTCCAGCAGCGCCGCCAGCAGCGCACCGCCCAGTGTGCCCAGCGCGTTCAGCACCAGGTCCATGTTGGAGGGCACGCGCCGCGGCAGGTAGATCTGCAGGAACTCCATCAGCATCGAGAGCAGCGCGCCCGCCAGCGCGGCCACGGGCACCGCAGAGCGCGGCCAGCCGGTGCGCAGCAGGGCCAGCGCCAGCAGGAAGCCGAACGGCGCATAGCCGGCGATGTTGATGTTGACGTCGAACCACGTCCAGTACGGCGGGGGGATGCGGGCGGTGAGGAACACCCACGGCGAGATGCCCTGCTCGCGCCAGCCGTCGAAGGGGAACAGGCTGGCGAAGACCACGAGGGCCGCGTAGATCAGCGCCAGGGGCCAGGCGGAGGTCTTGTGCACGGCGGGAGCGCGCGGCCGGCGCGTCAGAAGGGTTTGACGACGACCAGCACCACCGCAGCCACCAGCAGCAGCACCGGCACCTCGTTGAACCAGCGGAACCAGCGGTGGCTGCGCCGGCTCTGGCCGCTGGCCAGCTTGCGCAGCAGGACGCCGCAGGCATGGTGATAGCCCACGGCGAGCACCACGACCAGGAGCTTGGCGTGCATCCAGCCGTTGCCCGGCCCGCGGCCGATGCCGTACCCCAGGTAGAGCCACAGCCCCAGCGCGATGGCCGGCACGGCCAGGAAGGTGGTGAAACGCAGCAGCTTGCGCGCCATGAGCAGGAGCCGGTCTCGCTCGGCGGCCGAGCCCGGTGCCACCATGGCCAGGTTGACGAAGATCCGAGGCAGGTAGAACAGGCCGGCGAACCAACTGGCCACGAAGACGATGTGAAAGGCTTTGACCCAGAGCATGGGGGGCAGTGTACGTGCCGTGCCGGGCCGTCCGGCGGAGTCCGACGCGCAAAAACCACGGCGGCCGGCGTCACGTCGAAGGGCCGGGCGGAGACCGCCCCGGCGCAATGTGGCGCACAATTTCGGGATGCATCTGTCCAGCCCCACCCCCTTCCCCCAGAACCGCCCGCGCCGCCTGCGCCGCGATGCCTTCACCCGCAACCTCGTGCGCGAGCATGCCGTCACGCCGCACGATCTGATCTACCCCGTGTTCGTGCACGAAGGCCAGGGCCGCAGCGAGGCCATCGCGTCGATGCCGGGCGTGGAGCGCCTGAGCCTGGACCTCCTGCTGCCGGTGGCCGAGGATTGCGTGAAACTGGGCATTCCGGTGCTGGCGCTGTTTCCGGCCATCGACCCCGCGCTCAAGGCGCCGGACGGCAAGGAGGCGCTCAACCCCGAGGGCCTGATTCCCCGCGTGGTGCGGGCGCTCAAGAAGGAATTCCCCGCGCTGGGCGTGATGACCGACGTGGCGCTGGACCCCTACACGAGCCACGGCCAGGACGGCGTGCTCGATGCCACCGGCTACATCATCAACGACGAAACGGTGGAGATCCTCACCGGGCAGGCGCTCACGCATGCCGAGGCGGGCGTGGACATCGTGGCGCCCAGCGACATGATGGACGGGCGCATCGGTGCGATCCGCGAGGCGCTCGAAGTGCAGGGCCACATCCACACGCGCATCATGGCCTACAGCGCCAAGTACGCGAGTGCCTTCTACGGCCCGTTCCGCGATGCCGTGGGCACGCGCGGCGCTCTGGGCAAGGCCGACAAGAACGTGTACCAGATGGACCCGGGCAACACCGACGAGGCGCTGCGCGAGGTCGCCCTCGATATCGCCGAAGGCGCCGACATGGTGATGGTCAAGCCCGGCATGCCGTACCTGGACGTGGTGCGCCGCGTGAAGGACGAATTCCGCGTGCCCACCTTCGCCTACCAGGTGAGCGGCGAGTACGCCATGCTCAAGGCCGCGGCCGCCAACGGCTGGCTCGACCACGACGCGGTGATGATGGAAAGCCTGCTGGCCTTCAAGCGCGCCGGCGCCGACGGCGTGCTGACGTATTTCGCCCGCGACGCGGCGCGGCTGCTGCAAAAGTAAGCGACCGCCCCCCGGCCGCCTGCCTGCAGGGCCGGCGCCGGCGTCTTCCCCGCCCTGCCCCAGGCCTCCATGCGCATCTTTCACATCCACCAGGGCAACGCCACCGAGCTGGCCGCCCTGCCCTCCCAGCCCCCGGCCGCCGGCTTTTACTGGATCTCGTGCACCCGTGCGGCCTTCGGCGAACAACTGGGCCTGCTGCAGGCCGCGCTGCAAGCCACCACCGGCCTGCAACTGGTGGACCTGCACGTGTCCGACCTGCTGAACGCGCAGCTGCCATCGCACTACGACTACACCTCGCAGTACGACCTGCTGGTGTTCCGCCGCCTGGCGGCCGCAGGTCCGGGCGCGGCACCGGCCAGCGCAGCCGGCGCGGCCACCGCGGCAAGCCC
>NZ_BAAJYT010000149.1:0-9303 GCF_057541515.1 Acidovorax sp. KNOB132 | reverse complement strand
CCGCCGGCAGGCCCCTGCTGCGGCCCTTGGCCGCCCCGGTGCCTGTCAGCGCGGCAGTTCCAGCTCGGGCGGGGTGCACAGGCGCCCGTTCCAGCAGGCCCCCAGGACCAGGGTCCGGGCGCCCGACGCGCTTTGCATCAGGCCGCGCAACAGGCCGTTGCGGTCCACCGTGAACTGCTCGGCGCGGTAGGCCTCGCTCGTGGGGCCGCTGGGGGCCGTGCAGGTGCGCGTGCCTTCCGAGTCCAGGCCCTCGCCCGACAGGCGGTAGGTGCCGCGGTACTCGCAGGCCGTCAGCAGGTCCGCGGTCCGCGTGTCCATGCGAAAGATGCCGTCGCGCACCACCATGTCGATGCTGGTGGCGGTCGGGGTGGGTGACCAGAACGGATACACCTGGGCGGAGAAGGCCTTGTTGAAACGCACCAGGTGGTCTTCGTAGCGGAAGCGCGAGATGCGGCGCGGCGTGTCGAAGGGCAGCGTGATGGTGCCGGTCGTGGGGCTGTCGAACACGATGGTCGCTGCGCCCATGGTCGTGGCCACTTCCGCCGGGCGGATGGCGCCGCCGATCACCGGGCCGTTGCGGAATTCGGTCAAGGGCACCGTGAACTGGGCATTGGTATCGCGGTTCGCGGTGCTGCCCTGCATGAACAGCGAAGAGCCGTCGGTGCGGTAGCCCAGGTAGGACAGGACCAGCGCGCGGCTGCCGATCTGGGTGTCGATCTGCAGGCTGCGGCCCGGCCGGCCATTCAACTCGCCGTCGAAGGCCCAGATGCCGGGCTGCACCACGATGTCGGTTCGCGACGAGCCGGACGCGCAGGTGGCCGGGCTGCCGAGCATGACGGCGCCCGCATGGCAGGCGCCCATGAAGAAGGATTCGATCCCGTCCTTGCGCAGCGTGCCGGTGGCCAGGCCATAAGCGTCGACGGCGAACTGCTCGATCCGGTACGGACTGCGCTGCTGGGTGCCGGAAGGGTCCACGCAACTGGCGGTGCCGTCGGATTCGATGCCCTGTCCGCGCTTTTGGTAGGTGCCCGAGTAGGAGCACAGGCGGCCGTCGGACGTGCTCAGCTGGCTCATCAGGAAATTGCCGTCGCGCAGTTCGACGCGGTAGGAGGCGATGGGCGTCGTGGACAGGCGGGTGGAATAGGTCTGCAAGGTGTATTGCGTGCCGCCGATCGGGAGGCCATACGTGAAGCGCGAGATGCGGCGCGTCACGTCGCCCGGCAGCGTGACGGTGCCGGAGGTGGGCGAGTCGAAGGCCAGCTGGATCTCGCCCGGGCTGCCCGCCACTTCGCCGTTGCCCGCACCGCCGCCGATCACGGGCGGCCCGTTGCGGAACTCCTGCAGGGGGCCCCGGAAGGCCGAGCTGTCGCCGCCGCGCAGGCCGCTGGCCTGCAGGAACACGGACGATCCGTCGGCGCGGTAGCCCAGGTAGGACACGATGAGGGCGCGGCCCTGCTCGGTATCGATCTGCAGGCTGCGCCCGGGCTGGCCGTTCAGCTCGCCGTCGAAGGCCCACAGGCCCGGCTCCGGCTCGGCATTGGGCGGGGTGGTCTGCGCCCAGGCCGACGAGGCCAGGATCAGGCCCCCGGCGCAGAGCGCGAGTGTCTTGGTCATTGCGAAACGGGACATGCGGGAAGTTCCTCCTTGGATTGGAATCAGGGTGCCGTGGCCTGCAACAGGCCCGACGCGAAATGCTTGCCAGCCCCGTCGAGGCGGGCGGCAGTTCTGCGAAAAAAAAAGCGGGATCCGGCTGGCTGACGCCATTCGCGACCCTGCCAGGGGAAAGGCGGTCCGGCGCCCCATCACCCGGTTTTGGATTTGCTCCTGTTTTTGTAGCGATATGCCCTAGAAAATCATGCGCTGCAGGCCTTTTTTCTCAAAAAAAAAATTCCGTATCACCCACCTTCAGCGTGATCTTCACCGCCGCAGGACAAGGCATGCGAAAAGTTCCTTCCGGCATATGGAATGAGGGGCGAAGACCCGTAATAGATACAAATTCAACGGGCCTGCCAATCCCCCCTATGGTGGGGTGTGGGCTTTGACAAGCCCGCCCGGCGGGGCGAACGGCGCTGTGGCGCGGGTTTGCGCCCCTCGATCGATTCGACACTTTCCTACGTATTGAAACCTCTTTGACCGATGGTTTCGCCCGATCGCCGCTCGGGCGGTTACTTTCGGCGCGTGCATGCCGCCATGCACCGGCGCGAAAAAAAACCCAAGCCTCTCGACGCGGCCCCTGCTGCGCGCGGCCGGCTGCCACAACGCAAAACAGCGCCGTTTCCCATCCAGACGAGGAGACCACAACGCATGCAGAACGACGATCCGAAAGACCGCGCCGCCTTCGACTCGGCCATCCAGGCCCTGAAGGCGGAGATCGCCAACGCCGGGGCGCATCTCTCGCTGGATGCCTCGGCCCGGCTGGCCTACACCCGGCAGATCCAGGCCATGGCCAACGACCTGCAGTTCGAGGCGATGAGCGGCCGCATCACCTGGGCCCAGGCGGCCGAGCAGGCCCAGGTGGCGCGCAACACCATCATGGAGATCATCCGCGGGCGCAGCACGCCGGTCGGGCGCGCCATGGCGCAGAGCCTGAAGGCCGAGGGCAAGACGCTCAACGAGCTCATCGCCCGCAAGGCCCAGCAGATCCACGGGCCCACCGTGCAGTTCGACCGGC
The DNA here is from genome assembly GCF_057541515.1 of Acidovorax sp. KNOB132. Taxonomy (NCBI): domain Bacteria; kingdom Pseudomonadati; phylum Pseudomonadota; class Betaproteobacteria; order Burkholderiales; family Comamonadaceae; genus Acidovorax; species Acidovorax sp. KNOB132. Next base: position 6,632 of record NZ_BAAJYT010000149.1, on the reverse strand, counting down.
TCACCGCGGCGCAGCAGAACGCGGTGTACGGCGAGATCGTCCAGTCCGCCGGCCGTTCCAACCCCAAGGTCACGCAGACCATGCGCGGCCTGTCGCGCGCGGGCCGGGGGCTGATCGTGCTGTCCATTGCGCTGTCGGTCTACAACGTGGCGACGGCCAACGACAAGGCCGCCGCGGCGGGCAAGGAGCTTGCCGTGACCGGGGCGGGGATCGGCGGCGGCATCGCCGGGGGCGCGCTGGCGGGTCTGGCCTGCGGGCCCGGCGCGCCAGTGTGCGTGACCGTCGGGGCGTTCGTGGGCGGCGCGCTGGCGGCCTTCGGCGTGGATTTCCTGTGGTGAGCGGCGGGCCGGCGATGCGCATCCTCACCCCCGCTGACATTTCCCTGGCACCCTTGCCCGCCGAGGGCGGCGAGGCCCCGATGCAAAGCCAGGTCGTGCAGGGCGGCCTGCCCCTGCAGGCCCGCGTGGACGGGTTGGTGCTGGAGGCGGCCTTCGAGTGCCAGGGCTTTCACCTGCTGTTCACCACCGACGATGTGCCGCAGGAAGACCTGCTGCACATCACGCTGTTCGATGGCCAGTGGCAGCCGCTGGACGCGGCCACCATCGGCGGGGCCTACACCACGGGGAGTTTTTCGCTGATCGGGCTGGAGGGCGAGCACACCGTGCGGTTCCGCTTCATCGGTGACACCGACTGGAGCGTGGAGATTTTGCCCAGCCCGGGCTTTCGCATGCCGCTGGTCTCGGAGCCCCGGGGCGTCACGCGGGCGCTGGGGTTCTCCAGGCACTTCGTGGTGCGCGGCGATCCGCAGCCGCAGGGCCGCTAGGAAGGCATCGGCCCGCCGATCGCTCGGTCCATCAGCCGGCCAGCGCGGCGGCGATGTCCGGCGCCATGGACTGCGGCGTATCGCGCGGGCCGTAGCGGCGCAGCACCTGCCCGTCCCGGCCGATGAGGAACTTGGTGAAGTTCCACTTGATCGCCTGGGTGCCCAGCAGGCCCGGGGCCTCGGCCTTGAGCCAGCGGTACAGCGGGTCGGCGTCGGCGCCGTTCACGTCGATCTTGGCCATCATCGGAAAGCTCACACCGTAGTTGAGCTGGCAGAAGCTGGCGATCTCGTCGTTGCTGCCCGGGTCCTGGCGGCCGAACTGGTTGCAGGGAAACCCCAGCACGGCCAGCCCCTTGGGGCCGTATTGCTGGTGCAGGGCCTCCAGCCCGGCGAACTGCGGCGTGAAGCCGCAGGCGCTGGCCGTGTTGACGATGAGCAGCAGCTGCCCCGCGTACTGCCGCAGGGGCACGGTCTGGCCGTTCATCTGCCGGGCCTCGAAGTCGTAGACGCTGGTCATGGCGGGCATCCCTTGCAAGAAAGGTGGATGGATCGGATCGATCGGGCGCCGCCACGCCGGCAGGGCGTTCACCGGGTCTTGGCGGCAGCGGCATTCTCGCCGGAGAAGTACGGAATCATCATGCGGTTGCCGTCGGCGCCGGTGTCGCGGATGTATTCGAGCGAGAACTGCTCGCCCAGGCGCCGCAGCTCGCGGCGCAGCTCGAAGTCGGGCGTCTCCACCTTGATGCCGTTGCGCGCCAGCTCGGCGATGGAGGCGGTGGACGCGGCGCTGCTCGCGTTCCACCCCCGCACCTGGGCCTGGGCGGCGGCCTCCTCGACGATCTTGCGCGTGCCTTCGGGCAGGGCCAGCCACTGGGCCTTGTTGACCAGCACGAGGTTCTTCGGGTACCAGGCATGCACGTTGTAGAAGTATTTGATGGGCAGATCCCACACCTTGTTCTCCACGCCCGTGACGGGCGAGGTGAAGAGCGTGTCGATCTGCCGGTCCAGCACGGCCTGGTTGATGCCCTTGGTGGGGACGTCCACCGGCGTGGCGCCCATCAGCTGGGCGATGCGCACGGTGCTGGGGCTGTAGCTGCGCATCTTGGCGCCGCGCAGGTCGCTCACGTGGCGGATGGACCGCGTGGTGAACAGACCCTGGGCCGGCCAGGGCACGGCGTACAGCGGCACCAGGCCCTGCCGGTCCAGCGCCTCCTGCAGCACGGGGCGCTGCGCCTTCCACAGCCGCAGTGCGTCGTCGTAGCTGTCCACGATGAAGGGAATGGCGTCGGCCCCGGCCAGCTTGGTGTCGGCCGCCAGCGAGCTGAGCAGCACCTCGCCCGCCGCGATCTTGCCGGCGCGCACCTGGCCGGCGATCTCGGACAGCCGGGCCACGCTGTTGTCGGGGCGCACGTCGATCACCAGCGCGCCTTTCGTGCGGTCGTTCACCTCCTGGGCGAACTGCTGCAGGTTGACGGTGTGGAACACGTCGGGCAGGTAGCCCGTGGCGAGGGTCCACTTCGCCTGCGCCGACGCGGCGCCGGGCAGCGCCAAAGAACCGAGCGCCATGAAGAGCGCGCACCATGAACGACGTTTCATACCGAATCTCCGAAAGCGCGCAGCGCCGGCCTGCGGATGCATGACAACGGCGTACGCTGGTGACGTAACTTGCAATGACTATGCCGGCGCCCCGCGGGCACGCAAGCACTGGCCGGGAGAGCCTTGATTTCCATGGCGGCCAAGGGCCTTTGAGTCCCGGCCCTGCGGCGGGGCGGCCCCTGCGCGGCGGCCCGCCGGGCGCTCAGCGCCGCAGCGATGCGAGGAGGGCGGCGAACACGATCAGGCCCCCGCCCAGCAAGGTGCGCGGCTGCAGCTGCGCGGCCGACAGCAGCACCGACGACACGCTGGCGAACACCACCTCCGACAGCAGGATCACCGCCGTGGTGCCCGCCGCCAGTCGCGACGCCCCGTACTGCAGCGCCCCGTTGCCCAGCCACAGCGCCACCGCCAGCAGGGCGGCCGTGGCGACCCAGGTGGCGTTCACCGGGGGAAACGGCTCCACCACGCCGGCCTGCAGCCCGATGCAGGCCACCACCAGCGCCATCAGCATGCAGCCGCCGAACATGACAAACATGCGCGCCTGTCCCGGCACCGCATGCAGCCGCCGCAGCGTGACGTTGGTCAGCGCGAAGAGGAAGCCGCCCGCCAGCGCCAGCCCGTCGGCGAGCGACAGGTTCTGCAGCAGCCGGGACGGCGAGGTGCCCTCGGGCAGCAGCACCAGCACCACGCCGGTGAAGGCCAGGGCCAGCCGCAGCAGCGCCATGGGCGTGGGCCGCTCGCCCAGCACCCGCCAGGCCAGCAGCAGGCCCCAGACCGGCATCAGATAGAACAGCAGGACCACGCGCACCACGTCGCCCACGGTCACCGCCCAGTTGAAGGCCACGTTGTTCAGCCCCGAACTCAGGGCCAGCAGCCACAGCTGCGGGTGCTGGCGCACCTGTGCCCACAGGCCCGGGCGCAGCGCCAGCAGGCCGGCCAGGATGGCGCTGTACATCACGGCGGTCGCCCACAGCGGGTGCAGCCCCGCCCCGTGCATCACCCGGAACGGCCACCATGCCAGGCCCCAGACGAAGGCATTGAACAGCAGGGCGAAATAGGGCAGCGGCGATGGCATGGAGCGTCGTGGTGCGGCAGGGGTGCCTCCGCTTCGCAGTCGGATGGGCACGGAAAAAGAGGGGCCGCAGCATCGGCATGATTTTCTGCCCCCGGACGAAGGCAGTTCCATGTCCGGCTGTGGTTAAGTTGTACTTTCCACTGCGCAGGCCGGCAGACGGGCGCACGTGGCGCCCGGGGCGCGCCGCGGCAGTCAGTGGTGGTGGTCGTGCCGCGCCAGGTGCAGCAGGTGGTCCACTTCTTCGCGGTAGCGCACGCAGTTGTGCTGGTGCCAGCGGCGGATCAGCCACATCACCCCGGCCACCACGAGGCCGAACGCGGTGATGGCACCGAACACCGACAGCCCCATCTTGAGCGACAGGCTGTAGAACGCGCCCAGCGCCAGGATGCAGGCCTGCTCGTTGAAATTCTGCACCGCGATGGAGCGGCCCGCGCCCATGAGGTTGTGGCCCCGGTGCTGCAGCAGCGCGTTCATCGGCACCACCAGGTAGCCGCCCAGGCCGCCCAGCAGGATGAGGAAGGGAATGGCGACCCAGATGCTCTTGATGAACACCATCAGCACCAGCAGCAGGCCCATGGCGATGCCCAGCGGGATCACCTTGGTGGCCATGTCCAGCCGCATGCGCATGGAGGCGACCACCGCGCCCACGGCCGTGCCGATGGCCACCACCCCGGTGAGGGCCGAGGCCTGGGTGGTGTTGTAGGAGAGCGCGGCCGCGGCCCAGGCCAGCACGATGAACTTGAGGTTGCCGCCCGCGCCCCAGAAGAGGGTGGTGGTGGACAGCGAGATCTGGCCCAGCTTGTCGCGCCACAGGCGGTTGTTGCAGGCCCAGAAGTCCGGCAGCATCGCCAGCGGGTTGGAGGGCAGCGGGCGCATCTCCACGCCGGTGTGGGGAATGCGGGTGTTGAACCACGCGGCCACCAGGTACAGGGTGATCAGCGCGGCGATGGCGGCCTCGGCCGCGGTGTCCACGCCGGTGTCCACGAAGGGCAGGTCCACCGACAGCAGCAGGCCGGCGATGGCGGGCCCCACGAGCTGGCCGCCCAGCAGCACGCCCAGGATGATGGAGGCGATGGTCAGCCCCTCGATCCATCCGTTGGCCTTGACCAGCTGCGAGGCCGGCAGCAGTTCGGTGAGGATGCCGTACTTGGCGGGCGAGTAGGCCGCGGCGCCCAGGCCGACCACGGCGTAGGCGATCAGCGGGTGCGAGCCGAACAGCATCATGAGGCAGCCCACGACCTTGATCGCGTTGCTGAAGAACATGACCTTGCCCTTGGGCATCGCATCGGCGAAGGCGCCCACGAACGGCGCGAGCACCACGTAGAACAGCGCGAACATCGGCACGAGCGCCGCACGCTGCCATTCCGGCGACCCGTTGGTGCGCAGCAATTCCACGGCGGCCACGAAAAGTGCGTTGTCGGCCAGCGAGCTGAAAAACTGCGCCGACATGATGGTGTAGAAACCGCGCTTCATCGAATGGCTGTTGGGTGCATCAGTTCGCCTGATGCCCTGTTAAATATCGGAACCCGCTGCAAGTGACTGGCGGTTATATCACGCGGTTTCTAGAGGGCGATGCCAGAATTCCTTCCTTTTCGCTCCGCAGATCCACCCCATGCCGCGTCCCATCCAAGCCACCATCCACACTGCTGCACTGCAACACAATCTCGAGCGCGCCCGCGCCAGTGCGCCGGACGCCCTGGCCTGGGCGGTGGTGAAGGCCAATGCCTACGGCCACGGCATCGAGCGCGTGTTCGAGGGGCTGCGCGCGGCCGACGGCTTCGCGCTGCTGGACCTGTCCGAGGCCGAGCGCCTGCGCGCCCTGGGCTGGCGCGGCCCCATCCTGCTGCTGGAGGGCGTGTTCGAGCCGCGCGACCTGGAGCTGTGCTCGCGCCTGGGGCTGTGGCACGCGGTGCATTGCGACGAGCAGATCGACTGGCTGGCCGCCCACAAGACGCAGGCGCCGCACCGCGTCTTCCTCAAGATGAACACGGGCATGAACCGCCTGGGCTTCACGCCCGAGCGCTACCGCTCGGCCTGGGCGCGGCTCAATGCGCTCACGCAGGTGGACGAGATCTCGTACATGACCCACTTCAGCGACGCCGATGGCCCCCGCGGCATCGCGCACCAGATGCAGGCCTTCCAGGCCGCCACGCAGGACCTGCCCGGCGAGAAGAGCGTGTGCAACAGCGCGGCCACCCTGCGCCATGCGGTCGATGCGCGCGTGCGCGGCGACTGGATCCGCGCCGGCATCGTGCTCTACGGCGGGGCGCCGGACTACCCCGAGCACGACGCCGCCCACTGGAACCTGCAGCCGTCGATGACGTTGTCGGCCCGCGTGATCGCGGTGCAGCACGTGCAGGCCGGCGACACGGTGGGCTACGGCTCCGCCTTCACGGCCGACGCCCCGCTCACCATCGGTGTGCTGGCCTGCGGCTATGCCGACGGCTACCCGCGCCACGCCGGCACCGGCACGCCCGTGCTGGTGAACGGGGTGCGCACGCGCGTGGTGGGCCGGGTGAGCATGGACATGATCACGGTGGACCTCTCCCCTGTGATCGCGGCGGGCGTGGAGGCGGGCTTCGGCGCCGAGGCCACGATGTGGGGGCGCGCCGCCAGCGGTGCCGTGCTGTCGATCGACGAGGTGGCGCATGCCGCCGGCACGGTCAGCTGGGAGCTGATGTGCGCCCTGGCCCCGCGCGTGCCGGTGGCGGTGGCCTGATGCGCCCGGGGCAGCGCGCGCCGGCCGCCCGATCCGGCAAGGGCTCGACCTGGCGGCGGGTGCAGGCGCCCGACCGCGAACTGGTGCACACCCTGCGCCAGCGCCACCGGCTGCACGTGCACGGCTGGTGCATCGGCGCCTTCATGATGGCGTTGATGTGGGCCACCTCGCACACCCAGAAGGTGATGGGCGTGGACTCGCTCGCGCTGCGCTACGGCATCACGCTGGGCGTGGGCTACGTCGCCTACCTGCTGGTGCTACGGGCCTGGGCGGCCTGGCTGGTGCGGCCGCCCCGCCAGCGGGACGACAGTGGGTGGACCGACAGCATCGACCTGCCGTCCGACATCGACCTGCCGACCGGCGGCGCGCGGGTGCCCGTGCCGCGCAGCGGGGGCGGCGGCGACTTCGGTGGCGGCGGG
>NZ_BAAJYT010000148.1:0-9401 GCF_057541515.1 Acidovorax sp. KNOB132 | reverse complement strand
CGTAGGCGGTGAGGGCCGAGAGCGCCCCGCGCCAGCCCAGCCACTCCGTCAGCAGCCCGCCCACCGGTGCGCACAGGCTGGCCGCGATGCCCAGCCCGGTGAGGGCCCGCGACATCGCCCGCGCCCCCAGCGCTGGCGTGTAGAGGTCGCGCACGATGGCGCGGGCACACATCACCACCGCGCCCATGGCCGCGCCCTGCGCTACGCGCCAGCCGATCAGCCATTGCATCGACGGGGCGAGCACGCTCAGGATGGATGCCAGGGTGTAGATGGAAAGACCCGCCAGCAGCACCGGCCGGCGGCCGAAGCGGTCCGACAGCGGCCCCCAGGCGAGTTGCGAGCATCCGAAGGCCAGCAGCAGCGCGCTGAGCGTGAGCTGGGCGGACGCCACGGGTGCGTCCAGGCTGCGCGTGAGCGAGGGCAGCGCAGGCAGGTAGAGATCGGTGGTGACGGGCTGCAGGCTCAGCAGCAGCGCGAGCACGGTGATGGCCAGACCCGGCGCGACGGCCACGGCCGGCGGCTCCTGGCCCGCCGCAGCGAAAGGGGGGACGGACATGCGGGCGAGCCTACCAGATGGGCGCCACCCGACCGGGAGCGCAGATGGCCGTCGCCGCGCATGCCGGCCGGATCAGTACACCTGGAACAGGTCCGCCAGCGCGGCGCGGTACTGCGGCTCGCCCACCGTGTTCGTGCTGTGGTGCGTGCCGCCTTCCACCAGCACGAAGCGCTTGGGCTCCTGGGCGGCGTCGTACAGCTTGCGGCCGAGCGTGGGCGGGATCAGGCTGTCGTCGCTGCCGTGCACCACCAGCAGCGGCGAGCCGATGTGCGCGACCTTGCGCGCCGACTCGAAGCGCTGCGTGATGAGGCCCGACACCGGCAGCCAACCCCATTTGAACGTGGCCACGACCTCGGGGATGTTGGTGAAGGTGCCTTCCACGATGGTGCCCTTCTCGTCGTTCACCATCGCCGCCAGGTCGATGGCGATGGCGCCGCCGAGCGAGTGGCCGAAGATGTAGCGCGGCTGGTCGGGCGCGCGCTGCGCGAGCCAGTCCCACGCGGCGCGGGCGTCCTCCAGGGCCGTGGTCTCCGACGGCAGGGCCGCGCTGCTGCGCCCGAAGCCGCGGTAGTCGACCGCCAGCACCGAGAACCCCATGCTCTGCATGCGCCGCATGCGGCCCGCCGATCCCGACACGTTCCAGCGTGCGCCGTGCAGGTACAGCAGCACGGGCGCATCGGCTTTGGCGGCCGGCAGCCACAGGCCGTGCAGCTTCTCGGACTTGCCGGTGGCTTGCGAGTCGAATGCGATCCAGACATCTTCCATGTCGTCGGTGGACTGGGCACCGCCCCAGGCGCGGTCGCTGGGCTGGAAGATCCACTCGCGCTGCTTGGCGTCGAGGGTGGCGCAACCTGCCGTGACGGCCATGGCGAGGGCGATGGATGAAAGGAGGGGCCAGCGTTTCATGGGTAGGACTGAGTGCCGCGGTGTCGGGAAAGTTCTATGGCAGTGTTTCAGCGGGTATGCCGGCGTCTTGATTGCCTTGGTTGCTCACTTTTCAATAGCAAATCGGGAAATCCCCGGCTTTTCCGGCTTTTGCAAGAAACGCGCCCGTCGATGCGCTTTGTTACATCCGGATTGTGCTGGAGAGATGGCCTGATTTCGGCACCGCTGCCCAGGGCCGGAGCCCGGAAAAGCGCTGATTGACGCTGCAGCGCAGCATCGATAGGCCGTGACGGCCGGACGGGGTGGCCCGTAGGATGGGCACTCCGGTGCAAGGTGGGGCAACAACGCACAACAACGGTGCGTTCGGCGCCGCTATACCGCTGCGGCGACAAAGTTCCCCGAGTCACCGTCCTGTCATGTGGCGCCTCCACAGTGGCGCACTTCAACGATCAACGAGGTAGAGCAATGCACCTGTCTGGTTTCAAAGGGGCCGCGCTGGCCCTGGCCGCCGCTGCCGCCCTGGCCGCCTGTGGCGGCAACGACGATGATTTCCCCACGCTGAACGGCGCCAAGCCGCTGGTGATCGGCCACCGCGGTGCCGCCGGCTACCTGCCGGACCACACGCTGGAAGGCTACAAGAAGGGCATCGAGCTGGGCGCGGACTTCATCGAGCCGGACCTCGTGGCCACCAAGGACGGTGTGCTGATCGCGCGGCACGAGCCCAACATCACCGGCACCACCGACGTGTCGCAGCGCCCGGAATTCGCCAGCCGCAAGACCAGGAAGATGGTCGATGGCGTTCAGGAAGAAGGCTGGTTCGCCTCCGACTTCACCCTGGCGGAGATCAAGACCCTGCGCGCCATCCAGCCCCTGGCCGAGCGCGACCAGTCGTTCAACGGCAAGTACCAGATCCCGACGCTGGCCGAGGTGCTGGACCTCGCCCGGTCCGAAGGCACGCGCGTGGGCCGCACCGTGGGCGTGTACATCGAAACCAAGCACCCCACCTACCACGCCAACCTGAACCTCAAGCTCGAGGACCGGCTGCTCACCACGCTCTCGCAGTACGGCTACACCACCGCGGCGTCGCCCGTCATCCTGCAGTCGTTCGAAGTGTCCAACCTCAAGTACCTGCGCACCAAGACCCAGGTGCGCCTGGTGCAACTGGTGGATGCCAACGACATCAAGGCCGACGGCAGCATGGACCTGACCGCGCCCTACGACAAGCCCTATGACTTCGCCGTGGCCGGCGACCAGCGCACGTTTGCCAGCCTGCTGACCCCTGCGGGCTTGAAGGAGGTCAAGACCTATGCGGACGGCATCGGCCCCTGGAAGCCGTACCTCATCCCCTCGAAGCTGGTGGATGACAACAAGGACGGCCAGCCAGATGACCTGAACGGCGACGGCAAGATCGACGAGCGCGACCGCGTGATGATGCCCGCGACCTCCGTCGTGTCCGACGCGCACGCGGCCGGCCTCTTCGTGCACCCGTACACCTTCCGCAGCGAGGCGCGCCGCCTGGCTTCCGACTTCAAGGGCGACCCGAAGGCCGAATACCGCATGTTCTACCGCCTGGGCGTGGACGGCGTGTTCGCGGACTTCCCCGACCACGCCAAGGCGGCGCGGGACGACTGATCCCTCGGTCGACGGCCTGCCGGCGGCAGGCCACCGTTTCGGGGCGCGTCAGAAGCTGTGCTTGACGCCGATGCTCAGCAGGGTCCGGCCCTGCCGCGCCCGACGACCCCGTCCAGTTGCCAGCCCGGTGTCCATTCCCACAGCGCGCCGGTCTGGAAGGTGGGCGGGCTGCCACGCTGGCCGAACGCCTCGATGTGCGCCGTGACCGCGCCCCAGGTGGATTCGACCGCGGCGCCCCAGGTGGGCAGCCAGCGGTGGTCGGGCGTGTGCAGCGTGCCGGCATTGGCGTGCACGGCCCCCCAGTTGGCGATGCAGGTGCCCAGCAGGTTGAGGGCCCGCGTGCTGCGCGGCTCCCGGTGGGTGTGCCACAGGCCCACGCTGCTGGCCGCATGGCAGCCTTGCTCGGGCGGCGGCGTCCACTGCCATTTGGCCACCACGCTTTGCACCGTGGCGCGGCCGTCCAGATCGCGCGCCAGCAGGGCGCCCAGTTCCAGACCCGGCAGCGCCACCGGGGCATAGGCCGGCGCCACGTAGAAGACGCCGCGGTCGCGGTGCACGCCCTCCCACCACACTTCCACGTGCCCTTCGCCGGGGGCATTCACGCCGGCGTCGTCCACCGTGAGGGGCCGCCCCGCGTGGGCCGGTAGCGTGACGGCGGCGATGGCCGCCAGGGCCGCCACGCCATAGCCCTGGCAGGCGGAGCGAAGGTGATGGGGGTGGTGGCGGCGCAGTGGCATGGGTGGGATCCGTATGGCCTGCGGCGCCCGGGGATCAGCGTCCGCGCAGGAAGAGGGCGTCCAGCTCGCGCATGGACAGTTGCCGCCAGGTGGGGCGGCCGTGATTGCACTGGTCGGATCGGTCGGTGACTTCCATCTGGCGCAGCAGGGCGTTCATTTCATCGAGGGTGAGCCGGCGGTTGGCGCGCACCGCGCCGTGGCAGGCCATCGTACCCAGAATTTCATTGCGGGCGCGCTGCACCACGGTGCTGGCGTCGTGTGCTGACAACTCCGCGAGCACGCTGCGTGCCAGTTCCACCGCATTGCCCTGGGCCAGCGAGGTGGGCACGGCGCGCACGGCCAGCGTCTTCGGGGAGAAGGGGGCGATCTCCAGTCCCAGCATCGACAGTGTGTCGGCCTGGGCTTCGGCCGTGGCCACTTCCTGCGGCGTGGCGGCGAAGGTCGCGGGGATCAGCAGCGGCTGGCTGGCGATGCGTTCGGTGCCGTCCACCTGCGCCTTGAGCCGCTCGTACACGATGCGTTCGTGCGCGGCGTGCATGTCCACGATCACCAGGCCGTGGGCGTTTTCCGCCAGGATGTAGACGCCCTGGATCTGCGCCACGGCCCGGCCCAGGGGCCAGGCCGGCGCGTTGTCGTCCGGCGCGGGTGGCGCAGGCGTCACGTCGGCCGCTGAAGGGGGGATGGTCTGCAGGGAGGGGGGCGGAGTCCAGGCAACGGTGCCGGCCGCCGCGGCGCCGGGTGCGCCGGGATGGCCCCATTCGGCGCGCGGCTCCTGCACGCTGGCCGGGAAGGCGCCGTCTTGTGCGCCGACGCCGAGCCCCTTCGGCGATCCCCAAAGGGCCTGCAGGTCGGTCACCCGGTGGCCGACCACGGGCTCGTCGAACCGGATCGCCGCCTGCGCCTTCCAGCCGTGCGCCATCCCGGGAGCGGGCGCCTGCGCGGCCGCCCCTGGCGCCGTCTCGGTGGCGCCGCTCGCGGCGAGTGCCTGGGCACGGGGCACGGCCAGGGCGTTCTCCACCGCATGGCGCACGGCCTGGTGAACCTCGCGGCTGTCTCGGAAGCGCACCTCGATCTTGGTGGGATGCACGTTCACATCCACCCGCAGCGGGTCGATGGCCACGTACAGCGCATACACGGGCTGCTTCTGCCCGTGCAGCACATCCTCGTAGGCGGCGCGCGCGGCGTGCGTGAGCACCTTGTCGCGCACGAAGCGGCCGTTCACGTAGCAGAACTGCTGGTCGGCGCGCGAGCGGGCCGCATCCGGCAGGCCGGCGCGGCCGGTCACCGTGATGGCGCCGTGGCGGTGGCGCACGGCGACCGATTCCGCGAGGAAGTCGTCTCCCAGCACGTCGGCCAGCCGCCGGTCGAGCGCCTGCTGCAGCGCGCCATCGGACGCGTCGCCAGCGGCCAGGGTGGCGCGCCACTGCTCGACCAGCTTGCCTTCGTGCCAGATGGCGAAGCCCACATCGGGACGGGCGAGCGCGTGGCGGCGCACGGCCTCGATGCAGTGGGCCAGTTCGGTCGCGTCGGTCTTGAGGAATTTGCGCCGCGCCGGCGTGGCGAAGAACAGTTCCTTCACTTCCACCGTCGTGCCCTGGCTGCGTGCGGCGGGCCGCAGCTCGCCGCTGCGCGCATCCAGCAGGAAAGCGCTGGCCTGCTCCGCGGTGCGCGACAGCAGGGCCATTTCCGACACCGAAGCGATGGCGGCGAGGGCCTCGCCGCGAAAGCCCATGGTGGCGACGGACTCGAGGTCGTGCAGATTGGTGATCTTGCTGGTGGCGTGGCGCCGCAGGGCGATCGGCAGTTCTTCCTGGGGGATGCCGCTGCCGTCGTCTTCCACCGAAATCAGCCGCACGCCGCCGGCCAGCAGGCGCACGGCGATCTGGGTGGCTCCGGAGTCGAGCGCGTTGTCCACCAGTTCGCGCACGGCCGAGGCGGGCCGTTCGACCACCTCGCCGGCCGCGATCTGGCTGATGAGTTCGTCGGGCAGGTCGCGGATCGGTCGGCGCAGGGTGGGCTCTGTGGTCATTGCCCGGCATTCTAGGCAGTGCGGTTAGAGTACGCGCCGCATTGGCAATCCCGCCATCCCACTTTCCTCAGAAGGTCCGCCCTTGGAAATCATCCAGTTCCTGATCGACTTCATCCTGCACGTGGACAAGCACCTGGCGGCCTTCGTCAGCGCCTACGGCCCGTGGGTGTACGCGTTGCTGTTCCTCATCGTCTTCGTCGAGACGGGTGTGGTGGTGATGCCGTTCCTGCCCGGCGATTCGCTGCTGTTCATCGTCGGTGCGCTGTGCGGTGCGGGGCTCATGAACTTTCCGCTGGCCTGCGCCGTGCTGATCGCGGCCGCCATCCTTGGGGACCAGTGCAACTACACCATCGGGCGCTATTTCGGGCCCAAGGTGTTCCAGTGGCCCGATTCGCGCTGGTTCAACCGGCGCGCGTTCCAGCAGGCGCACGACTTCTACGAACGCTACGGCGGCGTCACCATCGTGCTGGCGCGCTTCATGCCATTCATCCGCACCTTCGCGCCCTTCGTGGCCGGCGTGGCCGAAATGGGCCGGGCGAAGTTCACGGCGTTCAACGTGGGCGGTGCGCTGCTGTGGGTGCTGGGCATCTGCACGGCGGGCTACTTCTTCGGCAACTTCCCATGGGTGCAGGCCAATCTGGACAAGATCATCTGGGCGCTGATCCTGGTGCCGGGCCTGATCGCGCTCTACGGCGGCTGGCGCGCCGGCCGCCAGAAAACGGCCTGAGCGGGAGCCGGGAGCACCGCGCCCCGTCCTCCGGTTGCCCGAGCGAATGCGCTGTCAGCGCATCGTGCGGTCCAGCCACTGCAGCAGCTGGCGGGTGACGAACTCCGGGTTGTCCAGGTTCGAAATGTGCCCGGCCTCGGGGATGACCACGGCATCGCAGCCGATCACCTCGGCCATTGCGTGCATCTCGTGCGGCGGGCGGGGAATGTCCTCGTCGCCGCACATGAGCAGCGTGGCCTGGGGGCGGAGCGCCGCCAGCCGGTCCATCGCATCGGCGCGGCCGAAGATGATGCGGCCCAGCGGCACCACCGATTGGCGCAATCGATCGGGCGCCATCGCCGCCAGGCTGCGGCCGAACGCGGCGGGGCGGGGGCTCGAGGGATCGGTGCCGGGCCGAAAGAAGATCGGCACGATGGCATCCACCAGCGGCTGGGTGATCTGCCCGCCGGCCTCGATCGCATCGAGCAGGCCAAAGTAGCGCAGGCGCGTGGCCTCGGGCTCGGCCCCGAGGTAGGTGTCCATCATCACGAGGCTGCGAACCCGCTCCGGCGCCTTCAGCGCCAGCTCCGCACCCCACATGCCGCCGACCGAGAGGCCGACCACGGCACATTCGCGGACATGGAGGGCGTCGAGCAGTTCCAGCATCTGCGCCGCCAGGCCTTTCAGGTCCTGCGTGTCGGCGGGCAGTGGCCCCGACGCGCCGTGGCCCCACAGGTCGGGGGCAATGACCCGGAAGTGGCGCGACAACGCCTGGATCTGGGGCGCCCACATCGAAGAATCCCACAGGTAGCTGTGCCCGAGCAGCACGACCGGGCCCTGGCCACGATCCTGGTAGTGCAGGTGGCAGCCTTGCGATGTGGTGAATCGCTTCTTGGCTGCAGCGCTCGCCACATCCGCTGTGCCGTTCGCCAGGGCACTGCCCGACGCGATGGCGGCGGGTATGGCCATCAGTTGCAGCGCGGCACGGCGGCGGCTCAGGGCAGGCTCGGGTGAAAGAGGGTCATTGGCTAGGGCCAGGGGCGACGGGCGCATGGAGTGATTCTGCAGAGTGGAACAGGCCAAGAATGTTAGCCGCACCCACGCGCTTTAAATGTACTAAAACGTATCGTTTAGTGGAGAAACGCCTTATCGTTTTGCACCGGTGCTGGTGGGAGGCGCCGATTGGCATCCACGCAAAAACGCCCGCAGGGCACTGGGGCCCTGCAGGCGTTTTGTGATCGGAAGGATGGGAGTTAAACCATCCCCGTGAGATCAGCGGCGGCGTTGATCGCGGTCTTCACCGAGTTCGTGGCCGACCAGCGCGCCGGCACCGGCACCGATCACGGTCGCGGTGGTGCCACCGACGGCACTGCCCAACACGCCGCCGGCCACGGCGCCTACGCCGGTACCGATCTGTGCATTGGTGGGGTTGGAAGAGCAGCCGACGAGGCCGAGTGCGGCTGCGACAGCGGCGGCGGAAACGAGATGGCGGTAGTTCATGACTTGGCTCCTGGTATCTGTGAGGGCATGGGATCCGGACAGGGCAGCGATCCGTTCAAGCCGCTGCATTTGCCTGTCCCAACCCATGCCTGCACTATCACCCCGGCACCGCGCCTGCGGTGTAGGCAGGCGAGGCCGCCTGCTGTAGGAGGTGCCCCACCTGACCGCGGCGCTGCCGATCAGCCCGGGGCCAGGCAGATGGTCACGAGAAGCGAGGCATCGCTCACCGCGCGCAGCGAATGCGCAGCACGGGGCTGCAGGTGCACGAAGTCGCCCGGGCGCAGCAGGCGCGCCCCGCCGGCGGTGTGGAACTCCGCCTCGCCCTCCAGGCATTGCACGGTGATCTCGCCGGGCGTGTCGTGCTGGCGCAAATCCTTGCCGGCCGGCAGCACGACGCGGATCACTTCCAGCTGGGCGGCCTTGATGATGGCGGTGGTGGCGGTGCCCGCCAGCCGGTCGCCCAGCGGGCTCAGGCTGACGACTTCTCCGGAACGTGCGTGGTGCAGGGCCATGGGGTTCTCCTCGTGGTTTCAGGTCACGCTCGCAGGCCCGCCGAGCCGTCAGACGGACCGGCTGCGTGCCAGCGGCGGGTTTTTGGCGAAGTATCGCGTGATCCCTCGCATCAGCGCGTCGGCCAATTGCTGCTGGTAGGCGGCGGTGCGCAGCTTGGCCTCTTCCTCGGGGTTGCTGATGAAGGCGGTTTCCACGAGCACGCTCGGAATGTCCGGCGCCTTGAGCACGGCAAAGCCGGCCTGCTCCACGCGCGGCTTGTGCAGTTTGGCCATGCTGCCGATCTCGCCCAGCAGCACGCTGCCGAGCTTCAGGCTGTCGTTGATCTGCGCCGTGGTGCTCATGTCCAGCAGGGCGCTTTGCACGTGCCGGTCCTGCACGCGGACGTTCAGGCCGCCGATGAGGTCGGACTGGTTTTCCTTGTTGGCCAGCCAGCGCGCGGCCGAGCTGGAGGCGCCGCCCTGGCTCAGCGCGAACACGCTGGCGCCGCGCGCCGCGGGCGTGGTGAAGGCGTCGGCGTGGATGCTCACGAACAGGTCGGCCTGCACGCGCCGGGCCTTGTCCACCCGCACGCCCAGCGGCACGAAATAGTCGGCGTCGCGGGTCAGGAAGGCCCGCATCGGGTTGCCGCCGACCGTGGTGGCGTTGATGCGGTCGCGCAGCAGGTGCGCCACCTTGAGCACGATGTCCTTCTCGCGCGTGCCGCCGGGACCGGTGCGCCGGGGTCTTCACCGCCATGGCCGGGGTCCAGCGCCACGATGATGAGCCGGTCGGTCGCCTTCGCGATGGCGGGCGCGGCCGGTGCCGGCGATGGGGCGTGCGGCGGGGTGGGGGCGGCAGCGGCCG
>NZ_BAAJYT010000147.1:0-9438 GCF_057541515.1 Acidovorax sp. KNOB132 | reverse complement strand
CACGGGCGGCGGCGGCGACAGCGTGGCGCAGCCGGTGCACAGCAGCACGAGGCCGGCGACGGCGGCCAGGCGCGCGGACGGCGCCGGCAGGGGGGACGAGCGGAGGAAGGAGGCGGTACGCATGGCGAAATCCTGCAACAAGCGGTGGGGGCGTGGGCGTTCTTCGTGGGAACGGTCGGCGTTGCGCTTCAAAGCTGCGCGAGCTTGGCCAGCATCTGGTCCGATGTCTGGATGGCCTTGGAATTCATTTCGTAGGCGCGCTGGGTCTGGATCATGGTCACCAGCTCTTCCACCACGTTCACGTTGGAGGTTTCGAGGAAACCCTGGCGCATGTAGCCCAGGCCGTTCGTGCCCGGCGTGCCCTGCTGGGGCTGGCCGGACGCGGCCGATTCCTTGTACATGTTTTGCCCGATGGGCTCGAGGCCGGCCGGGTTGATGAAGCTGGCCATCGCGATGCTGCCCAGCTGCTGGGGCGCGGTGCTGCCCGGCACGGTGGCGGAGACCACGCCCTCGGTGCTGATGCTGATGGCCGTGGCGTTGGCGGGCACGGTGATGCCGTTGGCCACCGGCAGGCCGCTGGAGGTGACCATGCGGCCCTGCGCGTCCAGCTGGAACGAGCCGTCTCGGGTGTAGCCGATGGTGCCGTCGGGCTGGGTGATTTCGAAGAAACCGTTGCCGTTGATCGCCACGTCCAGGTTGTTGTTGGACTGCTGCAGGCTGCCCTGAGTGAAGTTGCGGCTGGTGGCCACCGTGCGCACGCCCAGGCCCAGGTGCAGGCCGGTGGGCAACTGGTTCTGCTCGGTGGTCTGCGCGCCGACCTGGCGCTGGTTCTGGTAGATCAGGTCTTCGAAGACCGCGTTGTTGCGCTTGTAGCCGTTGGTGGAGACGTTGGCCAGGTTGTGCGAGATGACATCCAGCTGGGTTTGCTGGGCGGACATGCCGGTCTTGGCGATCCACAGGGAATTGATCATGGCGGTTCCTTTGGGGAGGCGGTTGCGTCGGGCTCGGCGGTCAGCCGTTGAGGCTCAGCAGCTGGCTGGCCGACTTGTCGTTGGTCTCGGCCGTCTGCAGCAGGCGCAGCTGCGCCTCGAACTGGCGGGAGGCGGCGATCATTCCGACCATGCTCTCCACGGCATTCACGTTGGAGCCTTCCAGCGCGCCGGACAGCATGCGGGCATTGGGATCGCTGGGCAGCGGATCGCCCGAGGTGGTGCGAAACAGGGCGTCGTCGCCGCGCTTGAGCGGGTCTTCCAGCGTGGGCGTGGCCAGCTTCAGGCGCCCCACGGCTGCGGGGCGCTGGCTGCCGACCTTGGCGGTGATGGTCCCGTCCGAGCCCAGCGCGATCTCCGCGCCCTGGGGCACGTCGATGGGGCCTCCGCCGTCCGAGAGCACGGTCAGGCCGTTGCTCGTGAGCAACTGGCCCGTGGCCGAGACTTCCAGGCTGCCGTTGCGGGTGTAGGCCTCGGTGCCGTCGAGCCCCTGCACGGCGAACCAGGCATTGCCCACCGCCATGGCATCCAGGTTGCGGCCGGTGCGCTGCACCGGGCCGGACGCTTCGGAGTGGCCCGAGGTGGCCTCCAGGGCGAACACGCGGGTCTTGGCACCGTCGCCCTGCACCGGCACGGCGCGGAAGGTGGACATTTCCGCCCGGAAGCCGTTCGTGGAGGCGTTGGCCAGGTTGTTGGCCAGCACCGACTGGCGCTGCGCGGCAGCGCTGGCGCCCGTCATCGAGGTGTAGATGATGTGGTCCATGGAGGGTCTCGCGCAGGCGTCTCAGTCGGTAGGGGTGGGGTTCAGGAAAAGGATCAGCGCAGGTTGACCAGCGTGGACATCACCTGGTCCTGCGTCTTGATGGTCTGCGCGTTGGCCTGGTAGGCCCGCTGCGCCGTCATCATGTTCACCAGCTCGGCCGTCAGGTCCACGTTGGAGTCTTCCAGCGCGCCGGAGCGCAGGGCACCGAACTTGCCGTCGGTGGGCGCGCCCATCACGGCCTGGCCGGATTCGAAGGTTTCGGCCCAGTTGTTGTTGCCGATGGACGCCAGGCCCTGCGTGTTGCGGAAGCTGGCCAGCGCCAGTTGCCCCTCGGCGCGCGTCACGCCGTTGGAGTAGCGCGTCATCACCATGCCGTTGTTTTCGATGTTGATGCCCGTCAGCTCCCCGGCGGTGTAGCCGTCCTGCGACAGGTCGGACACGGCGAACTTGGTGCCGAACTGCGTCACGCCGTCCAGCTTCACGTTCACGCTGTAGTCCGTGAGGTTGTTCGGGTTGGGTGGCGTGGGCGAGATCGTGAGCGGCAGTTGAAAGCCGGTGGCGGGCGGGGTCGCCGCGGGCGCGGTGATCTTGCCGTTGTTGTCGAAGGTGATCTGGCCGACGGGCGCGGCCACCACGGGCGGCGTCGCCGTGGGATCGTCCAGCTTGTCGTACACGTCCCAGGTGTTGGCGCCGTTCTTCTGGAAGTACAGGCTCACCGGCTTGGCGACGCCCTGGCTGTCGTAGACGTTGATCGAGGTGCCGTAGGTGGCGCGCGGCGTGGCGGGCACGGGCGGCGTGGCGGTGGAGTCGCCCGCGGCGTCCGGCGCGCGCGCGTCGAGGTTGAACGATGCGGTGATCGACGTGGTCTGCTTGGCCGGGATCGGCTGCGAGGTGGGGAACGACAGCGGCGTGGCGTTGCTGGCCGTGCGCAGGCCCGTGGCCGGGTCCACCGTGTAGCCCATCACCTTGGCACCGCTGTTGGTGACCACGTTGCCCAGGTCGTCGAGCTTGAAATTGCCCGCACGGGTATAGGCATTGGTGCCATCGGGCTGCTGCAGCTTGAAGAAGCCGTCGCCGTTGATCGCCACATCCAGGCTGTTGCCGGTGATCGACAGGTTGCCCTGGTTGAACTGCTGCGCCACGTCGGCGGTCTCCACGCCGATGCCGGCGTTGGTTCCCCCCGCGGAGCCGATGGCCGAGGCCACCATTTCAGCGAACTCGGCGCGGGAGGCCTTGAAGCCCACCGTGTTGGAGTTGGCGATGTTGTGGCCGATCACGTCCAGGTTCTTGCTGGCGGCGTTGAGGCCGGACAGGCCTTGCTGAAAGCTCATGGTGTTCTCCTGAGAGGAAGAAGGAAAGCGCGTGGATAGGTGGGAAGGGCGTGCCGGTCAGAGCACCGCTTTGATCTGGCTGTAGTTGACGGTGCTGCCGGTGTCCAGGTCGAGCGTCAGCGCGCCGCTGTTGGAGCCGGTGCCCACCACCTTCGCCTGCATGAGCGCCGTGGACTGCACGGTGCCGTCCTTGGTGGAGGCGACCACGCGGAACTGCAGGTCGCTCTTGTTGCCCGCGTACTTGCTGGCATCGAACTCGAACTCGTGGCGGCCCTTGTCCTGCGCGCCCATGTCCACCGTGCCGACGACGGCGCCGCCGGGCGTGACGACCTCGACCTTGGTGCTGGTCGCCGCGCCGGCCAGCTCGAAGTAGCCCTTGCCCGTGCTGTCGGTGTAGGTCATCTTGGAGCCTTCCGCGAGCACCGAGCGGCCGATCATGGCCGTGCCCTGCAGCGTCTGCATCGTGGAAAACTGCTCGGCCATGGTCTGCATGGTGAGGTTCAGCGTCTGGATGCCGGTGACGGTGTTGATCTGCGCCATCTGCGAGGTCATCTGCGCGTTGTCCATCGGATTCATCGGATCCTGGTTGTTCAACTGCGCGACCAGCAGCTTCAGGAAGCGGTCCTGCGCGGCGTTGGGGTCGGTGGCCGAATTGGCGCTGGTGCCCGAATTCACGGTGGCGGTGGAGCCGATGGGATTGAGGATCATGGCGAGGTTCTTCCCGAAAAGTTACTGGCCCATCTGCAGGGTCTTGAGGAGCAGCGACTTGGCCGTGTTCATGACCTCGACGTTGTTCTGGTAGGAGCGCGAGGCGGAGATCATGTTGACCATCTCCTCCACCGCGTTCACGTTGGAATGGGTGACGTAGCCCTCCGCATCGGCGGACGGGTGGCTCGGGTCGTGCACCCGCTTGCCCGGCGCGTTGCTCTCGCTGATGGCGCTCACCCGCACGCCGGCGGCGCTCTCGGCGCCCATCGGCGCCGTCTGGAACACCACCTGGCGCGCCTTGTAGGCCTGGCCGTCCGGGCCGGCGACGGCCTCGACGTTGGCCAGGTTGCTGGCCACCACGTTGAGCCGCTGCGACTGCGCACTGATGGCGCTGCCCGAGACGTTGAAGATGGAGAACATGGACATGGCGGTTTCCGCTTTCCGTGGGTGGTGGCGTTGCGGCGCTTACTGGCCCTGGATGGCGCTCAGCATCGTCTTGGCGTTGCCGTTGATGAACCGCAGCGTGGCTTCGTAGCGCACGGCGTTGTCCACGAAGGCGGCCCGCTCGCGATCGAGGTCCACCGTGTTGTTGTCCAGGTTGGGCTGGGTCTGCACCGAGTAGCCCAGCGTGCTGCCCGATCCCATGCCTGTCGTGGCGGCCGGCAGCGGAATGTGGCGCGGATCGGTGGCGCTTTGCTGGCGCTGGCCGGTGGCCAGGGACATGGTCGACCCCGATCCGGTGCTCAGCGTGGTCGAGCCGCCGCCGGTCGCATCGCGCATCGCGTCGGCGAAATTGAAGTCGCGGGCCACGTAGCCCGGCGTGTCGGCATTGGCGATGTTGCTCGCGATGGCACGCTGGCGCTCGGCACGCAGCAAAAGCGCGTTGCCGTGGAAATCCAGCCTTTCAGTCATCTTGTTGAGCATGTCAGCCTCGCAAAGCGTTGGGTCCTGGCCGGAGAAAAGAGGGGTTCCGGCGTGGGTTCGATTATGGAAATGGGCCGGTTTTTCTAAAGCGCGAAGAACGCGGCGATTGGCGCGCAGTTCGGTGCTTCGTGCGCGCCGGCCGGCCCTAAAGTGCCAGGGGTCGAATGGCCTTCCCTGTTGGGCGGCGCATTCCCCGCCACAGGAGGCTTTCCCATGTCACACACCACCGCTCCCCGATTCCTTCCCACCCTGCGCCTGGCCCGGATGGCCGCTCTGGCGGCGGCCTTTGCCCTGCCCGCCGCGGCGCTGCGGGCCCAGGCCGTGGCCGAACCGGCGGCGGACCTGGGCGGAATCACCCAGCGCTGGCTGGACGATGCGCTGCAGCGCGGCCAGTCGGGCACGGCCAGCATGCCGCTGCGCATGGAAGTGAGCGTGGGGGCCTTGGACCCCCGCCTGCGCTTGGCGCCATGCGCCCGCGTCGAGCCCTACCTGCCTGCCGGCTCGCGGCTGTGGGGCCGCACCCGCCTCGGGCTGCGCTGCGTGGACGGTGCCACCGCGTGGAACGTGTTCCTGCCCGTCACCGTCAAGGCGTATGGCCCGGCGTGGGTGCTCACGGGCAATGTCGCGTCCGGGGCCGTGCTCACGGCCGCCGATGCGACCGAGGCCGAAGTGGACTGGGCGGCGGAAACCACCGCGATCGTGGCCAATCCCGACAGCTGGGTCGGCATGGTGGCCTCGCGCCAGCTCATGGCCGGCCAGGCCGTGCGCCAGCACATGGTGAAGGCGCCGACCCTGTTCAAGGCGGGGGCCGCGGTGCGGGTGGTGGCGCAGGGGCGGGGTTATTCGGTAACATCCGCAGGCCAGGCGATCACCGCAGGCGCCGTCGGCGAGACTGTGCGCATCCGTATGGAGAATGGCCGTGTCGTCGCCGGTGTTGTGTCCGAAAATGGAACAGTAGAGATCACTTTGTAAGCGATGGGGCCCAAGAAAAGCCTAAAGTCCCTGTCGAAGTGGTCGAAAACATTGCTACTGTGCCCCACATCGAGCGGGGTGGGAGAGAGCGATGAAGATAGGTCAAAACCCCGAAATAGCCAATGCAGTGTCGCAAGCCGCCACGGCTGCCAAGCAGGCCAAGGCCCCTGCAGCTGCCGCCGAAACGGCTGCCAAGAGCGCCGCGCCCGCTGCCGCTGCGGCCGCTGGCGTGCCTGTTACGTTTTCCAGCGCCGCCCGCGGACTCGAAGCCAACGGCCGCGCCGGCACCGATTTCGATGCCAACAAGGTGAAGGCCGTGCGCGCCGCCATCGAAAAGGGCACCTTCTCGGTGGACGCCGATGCGATCGCGGACAAGCTGCTGTCCAATGCGCAGGAAATCATCTCCCACACCAGCAACAGCCACTGACCCCGGGTTTCCTGCAGGGGTTGATCGGCACAGGATCCACCCATGCAATTCGAAACCACGCTGTCTGAAGTCGAATCCCGGTTGAAAGACGTCGGTGCCGCCCTGCTGGAAACCGACGCGCTCGCGGTAGAACGCACCGCCCCCCTGTTGCGCCAGGCCGCTCTCGATCTGTCCCAGGCGCTCCAGAAAATCCCCCGCCCCACCGAATTGCCGGCCGACATCCAGCGCCGCATCCAGGCCCTTCGCAGCCAGTTGTCCCAGCAGCGTGAACAATTGGCGCGCCTGTCCGCGTTGACCGAGCGCCAGGTGGCGACCCTGCTGCCGCCCCAGGAGGCTGCGACCTACGGAAACGGTGCTCCGGCACGCTCGGGCGGCGCCGCTCGGATCTACCGGTCGCAGGGCTGATCCCGCCCGGCTTTCCCTTCGCTCCTGGTAAAAGCCAGCCTCCCAAAGCAAAAAGGCCGCATCTGCATGCGGCCTTTTTCGTTGGCGCCAGGGGCGCGTCCGGTGGGACGGCGGCGCTCCGCTAGTGGCTGCGCATCTTGGCCCGCAGCCGGGCGATGGACTGGCTGTGCAACTGGCAGATGCGCGATTCGGTCACGCCCAGCACGGCCGCGATCTCCTTCAGGTTCATGTCGTGCTCGTAATACATGCCCATGATGTGCTGCTCGCGCTCCGGCAGGCTCTTGATGGCGGCGACCAGCGAGGCCTTGAGCCGCTGGTCGCGCAGCATGGCCATCGGGTCGGCTTCGCCGTCGGCCACGTGCCGGTCGAGAAACCCGTCGTCGCCGTCGTCGCCCCGCGTCATGTCTTCCAGGTAGACCAACTGCGTGCCGCGCACCTTGCCCAGCAGCGTCTGGTATTCGCCCAGGCTCAGGTCCAGCTCGGCGGCGATCTCGGATTCCAGCGGGCTGCGCCCGAGTTTCTGCTCCAGCCGGTGGACGGCGTGTTCGATTTCCTTCTGGCTCTTGCGCGAACTGCGGGACATCCAGTCGCCCTCGCGCAATTCGTCGAGCATGGCGCCGCGGATGCGCTGGGTGGCGAAGGTCTCGAACTGCACGCCCTGCGCCACCTCGTAGCGCGACAGGGCCTCGCTCAAGCCCATCATGCCCACCTGGATGAGGTCGTCCAGCTCCACGTTGGGCGGGAGCTTGGCGATCATGTGGTGCGCAATCCGGCGAACCAGCGGCACGTGCTGGCGGATCAGCGCATCGCGGTCGAGCTGTCCTTTGGCGGTGTACATCGGGTCAATGTCTCCGGGCGAAATGCGCTGCCGTCTCCGTCATGCCGAAGGGCGGGGTGGGGGTCGGCGTTGCGGCGCCAATGGTGCACGCGTTTTCCAGCAGTTGCAAGGCCAGGCGCTGCACGTCCTGGGCGTGGTTGGCGCGCACCGTGCTGGTCAGGATGCCGCTGCCCAGGTGCCGCTCGGCGCAGCGCTGCAGCGTGTTCAACGCCGCATGCGTCGGGTCGGCCTGGGCCGGCCCGCCGGGCGGCAGGATGGAGGCCACCGAGCAGTGCACGCCGGCGTGCATCGCCATGTGTTTCAGTTGCCGGTAGCTTTGCACCACGCTGTCGGGGCCGCCTTCGGCGATCACCAGGGGGATGGCCGAGGTCGCGCGCACCAATGGTGCCAGCACCTCGGCGCTGGCGTAGAGCACCAGCAGCGCATAGGTGCGAAAGAAGGGTTGCAGCGCCTGCATCGCGGCCGGGCCGTCGGCGGTCTGGCGGGCGAGGCGCTGCATGCCGTAGCCGGCCGGAATCACCGCCAGCGACGAGGCCGCCGGGCCGGTTTCGAGCGGGGCGCCGTTCTGCCAGGAGGGCTCGGCCAGCAGGTGGGCCAGGCCCGGCGCGTCGTCGGTTTCGCGGGCGGTGCCGTCCAGCACGGCCACGGGATACCCCAGCCGCTGCAGGCTGGAACACACCTGCCACAGGGTTTCCAGTCCGTAGGCGGCGTCGGGCTGCGCCACGACAGACACGACCCGCAGGTCCGACTGCGGCGTGATGCTGTGCAGGCTCGTGGCCTGGTGGAATCCGGTATCAAGCATCGACCAGTCCCCTTTCCGAGGCCAGCTCGGGCGAGTGCGAGAAGAAGAAGTTCAGGTCCGACGCCTTGGGGTCGAAGGCCGACTTGGCGGGCGAGCGCATCGAGGTGCTGATGAGCTTGTGCGCATCGGCGGCCTCCCAGTCCTCGGGCACGCGCTGGCCGTTGGTCACGCCGCGCAGCACCATCTGGTGGCGGATCAGGGCGTCGATCGAAGGGCCGAGCTTCACGGCTTCGTCCACCTTGGACAGGATGGCCTGCTGCGAGCCGGCGGTCTTGAAGGCGCTGAGCACGTCGTCCAGCGTGTCGCCGTGGCAGCCGGCGTTCAGCACCAGCAGGCGGTTGACGTTGGGCAGGTCCAGCACATCCAGCATGTCGCGCTTGCGCGGGTCGCGCGGTGCGACGCCGGTGGTGTCGATGAGCACCATCTTCTTGCCGCCCAGCAGGCCGAGCAGGTCCTGCAGCGCGGCGCGGTCGTGCGCCAGGTGGGCCACGACGCCCAGCATGCGGCCATAGGTGCGCAGCTGTTCGTGGGCGCCGACCCGGTACGTGTCCAGCGTGATGAGGCCGACGCTGCCCGGGCCGTGGATGCGGGCGCACAGAGCGGCGAGCTTGGCTGTGGTGGTGGTCTTGCCCACGCCGGTGGAGCCCACCATGGCGTAGATGCCGCCTTCTTCGTACAGGGGGCGGACGTGCGCGTCGGTCTTCAGGTTGCGCTCCAGCACTTCCATGAGCCAGCGCACCGCATCGCCTGCGCCCAGCTCCTCGGGCAGGCGCTCCAGCACGGCGCGGGCCAGCGACGGCGAGTAGCCGGCGCGGATGAGCTTGAGCATCAGGTTCGACTGGATCGGGTTCTGCCGGGCCTGTCCGAGCCAGGCCAGGGTGTTGAAGCGGTCCTCGATGAGGTCCTTCATGGACTGCAGCTCGCTCATCAGGTTCTGCTGGCCGGCGGCGGGGGCCAGCGAGGGCACGGGCACCTGCACGCGGCGCGGGGCCACGGGCTCGGGGGGCGACGTCCATCGGAATGGAGCGCAGCGGGTTGTGGCGCACCAGGGGCGCGGCGGCCGGTGCGGGCATGCGTTCGCGCTCGCGGTCCGGCGCGCGTTCGCGGCTGCGCTCGTTGATGGAAGGGGCCTCGGCCGTGCCGGTCAGGGCTTCGTGGCGGCGGCGCAGCATGCGCTCGCGCACGTAGTCCTGGAACGACAGCGTGCTCATGGCCAGCTGCTCGGTGTCCTGCGCCACCGCGTTGCGCTGGGGCTCGGCCCGGGCCGCGGCGGCCGCGG
>NZ_BAAJYT010000146.1:0-9476 GCF_057541515.1 Acidovorax sp. KNOB132 | reverse complement strand
TCAGCTGGACCACGCGCGGCTTGGTCAGCGCATAGAACTGCGCGCGCGCGACGGGCATGCTGGCGATCGGAGGGGAGGTGGCGGGAGCAGCGCTCATGCGGAGATTCTCGTTGCGCCCGTGGGCGCGGTTGTCGGTGCGCCGGCAGCGGCGGCCAGGGGACGGGCGGCGCCCACGGCGCGGCTGGCGGCCAGGGCCCAGGTGAGGACCACGACCAGGGCCGCGGCGCCGCCGGTGTGCAGCACGGCGGCCACGAGGGGCCAGTCCAGCACCACGTTGGACAGGCCGGTGGCGAACTGCATCAGCGCCAGGCCCGCGATCCAGCGCGCCTGGGCCGGCAGCAGCGCGGCGCGATGCAGGCGCCAGGCCAGCACGCCGAGGGCCAGCAGCACGGCGTAGGCCGCCAGCCGGTGCGCATAGTGGATGGCCGTGAGGCCCGCGAAGGTGATGTGGCTGCCGTCCTGCAGCAGGCCCAGCGGCCGCCAGATCTCGAAGCCCTGGCCGAAGGCCATGTCGGGCCACCAGCTGCCCTGGCATGTGGGGAACGTGGTGCAGGCCAGCACCGCATAGTTGGTGCTCACCCAGCCGCCGAGCACGATCTGCACCGCCAGCAGCACGGTGGTCGCCACCAGCAGGCCCCGCAGGCCCCGGCCCAGCGCCACGGGCAGGATGCCGCGTGCGGCGTGCGTCTCGCGCACGGCCTGCACGCACAGCAGCGCCAGCAGCACCAGCCCGCCGATCAGGTGCAGCGTCACGATGGCGGGAAAGAGCTTCATGGTCACCGTGAGCGCACCGAATGCGCCCTGCAGGCACACCCACACCAGCGTCGCCGTGGGCCACCAGGGGCTCAGGGCGGGCGGCGGGCCCTGGTGCCTGGCCGCGCGAGACCGCTGCCACCATGCGCCGACGGTGAGCACGATGATGAGCATGCCCACGCCGCTGGCCAGATAGCGGTGGATCATCTCCACCCAGGCCTTGCCGTGCGTGACCGGGCCGGTGGGCATGGCCTGCTGGGCGGCGGAGATTTCGGCATGCGCGCCCAGCGGGCTGGCGTTGCCGTAGCAGCCCGGCCAGTCGGGGCAGCCCAGGCCCGAATCGGTGAGCCGGGTGAAGGCGCCGAACAGCACCAGATCGAAGGTGAGGAACAGGGTCAGCACGGTGAGCGCCTGCAGGCGCCGCACGCGCGAGGTGCCGCGGTTGCGCAGCCACACCCAGGCCAGCGGCCCGAGCGCGATCACCGCGCCCAGCAGCACCATGCGGGCGAGCGGGGCCAGGTCGTACAGCGGCTGGGCGTCCTGCATCATGGCGCTCCGGTGCGGCCGGGCTGGTCCCACGAGGCCGAGGCGCGCATCAGCCGCTCCAGGTCGCGCTTGGCCTTGGCGGCCCCGGCGGCGTCCAGGCCCGCCGGAAAACGCATCATCAGTGGCCCATGGGATCGACGACGTAGAGATGGTCTTCGATCGCGTGGCCGGTGGCGGGCGCGAGCCACGCGGACAGCGCCTGCGCATCCACCCGCAGCACCTGGGCCTTTTGCAGGCCCGGCTGGATCTCGGGCGGCGGCGCGGCGCCATCGGTCACCAGCCAGACCCAGTCGATGCGGTCCTTGTCTTTGCCCAGGCTTTCGCGCAGCTGCCGCTGCAGATACAGATGGTTCTGGCAGGCGGTGCCGCAGGCGCCGGGCGCCACGCTCACGAGCAGCCACTGGCCCTGCAGCTGGTCGAGCCGACCGGGAGCGCCATCAAGGGTGGTGGTCGCCATGCCCGCCGGCATCGCGCGCTGGGGGGCGATGAGTTCGCCGAAATTGCGCCGCCCTTCGGGCCGCAGCACGTAGTAGGTGAAGTACGAGGCCACCACGGGTGCTGCGCACACCAGCAGGATGCCCAGCATCTTCCAGCGCCCCTGGCGCGACTGCTGCACGGCCGCCATGGCCCCGCCCGCGGGCGGCAGGCTGTGCACCGTGAGGCCCAGCGGGTGGGCGCCCTGGGGCGCGTCAGGCGGCAGGCTGGCGGCGTGGGCGAAGGAAGCGTCGGACGATTTGGAACCAGACATAGAGGATTGCCACCAGGCCGCAAAGCCCGAACCATTGGACGGCGTAGCCGTAGTGTTTTTCGACCCCGGCGTCGATGACGGGCCAGTCGCGCAGCAACCCGTCGCTCGCGCCCCCCGTCTGCAGCACGGTGAGTGGCGCCAGGGCCAGGCCGGTCTCGCCGCGATAGGCTGCCAGGTCGAGATTTTGCCGGATGCGGGAAGACCCCTCGGCGCTGCCGGTGGCGCCAACTTCGTACAGCCGCGATGGCGCCGCCGCGATGCGGCCTTCCACCTCGGTGTCGCCGGCCGGCGCGGGGATCTGGGGCAACTGGGTGCGGTCCTGGAAATTGCGCGGCACCCAGCCGCGCTGCACCAGCACGCTGGTGGCGCTGCCCTGCAATTGCAGCGGCGTGAGCACGAAGAACCCCGGCCGGCCCTGCATCTGCCGGTTGTCCAGGAAAACGGTATGGGCGGGCAGCCAGCGGCCGCGCAGAACTATGCGGCGGTGCACCAGCGGGTCGTCCGGCCCCGTGGCCGCAGGCAGGGCCGCGAGCGTGGCGCCCTCCAATGGCGGCCGGGCCGAACGCGCGTCGATGGCGGCTTGCAAGGCTTCCTTCTGCGCCGCGCGGGACAGCTGCCAGCGCCCGAGCGACGCGGTCGCGGCCATGGCCAGCACAGCGGCCAGGCTGACCAGCCAAAATTGCAGGCCCAATCGGCGTCTTGCAGATGTCACGGGATAATGCGCTCCATGAAATACGTGGTGGTGCTGGCCTTCCTGGCCATTCTGGCGAGCCTCGGTTCCGCGCTGTTCTTCATGATGCGCAACGGCCGCAACGACAAAGCCCGCAGCGGCCACATGGCCCGCGCGCTCGCCGTCCGCGTGGGGCTGTCGATTCTGCTCTTCCTGTGCCTGCTGGCCGCCTGGAAGCTGGGCTACATCCAGCCCACCGGACTGCCGGCCACGCGCTGAGCGCCACCCGGCCTGCCCGGCATGGCCCACGGGCCGCGGCGGGCACCGGAGCACCGCCGCAAAAAAAGCGCCCTGCGGCGCTTTTTTCGTCGGGCCGCCGAGGGGCCTGGATTACAGCCAATAGACCAGCACGTACAGGCCCAGCCACACCACGTCCACGAAGTGCCAGTACCAGGCGGCGCCCTCGAAGCCGAAGTGCTTTTCCGGCGTGAAGTGGCCCTTTTGCAGGCGCAGCGTGATGAACAGCAGCATCAGCATGCCCACGAACACGTGAAAGCCGTGAAAGCCCGTCAGCATGAAGAAGGTGGAGCCGAAGACGCCGGAGCTGAGCTTGAGGTTCAGGTCGGTGTACAGGTGGTAGTACTCGTAGCCCTGCACGCACAGGAAGACGATGCCCAGCAGCACGGTGGCCCACATGAAGGCGATGGTCTTGCCGCGGTGGTTTTCGCGCAGCGCATGGTGCGCGATGGTCAGCGTGACGCCGGAGGTCAGCAGCAGCGCCGTGTTGATCGTGGGCAGCCAGAACGGGCCGACCGTCTGGAAGGGCTCCACGATGCCGGCGGGCGATGCGGTCATGCCCGCCGCCATGCTAGGCCACACGGCCTTGAAGTCGGGCCACAGCAGCGCGTTGTCCAGGCTGCCCAGGGCCGGCACCGAATGGGAGCGCGCCCACCACAGGGCGGTGAAGAAGGCGCCGAAGAACATCACCTCCGAGAAGATGAACCAGCTCATGCTCCAGCGGTAGGACAGATCGATCTTGTGCCCGTACAGGCCGCCCTCGCTCTCGCGCACGGCATCGCGGAACCACTGGTACAGCACGAACAGCCACCACACCATGCCCAGGGCGAGCGAATACTTGCCCCAGTCATGGCCATTGACCCACTGGCCCGCGCCCAGGATCACGAAGAACAGGCCGGCCGCCGCCATCACCGGATGGCGCGATTCGGCGGGCACGTAGTAGTACGGGGTCGTGCCGGGGGTAGATGCACTCATGTCAGCTCCTGAATCTCAAATCGTTGTTATCCGTCGGGCTGCGGCCGTCCATCAGACGACCCAGTTGACCAGCGCGATCAGCCCGACCACCAGCAGCAGCGCCGCGGCCAGGCCGACGGCGATGATGTGGATGGGGTTCAGCCGCTCCACGTCCTGCTGGTATTCCGAGCCCTTGCGCAGGCCGATGAACGACCACGCCACCGCCCGCACGGTGCGCAGCAGCGAGCCCTTGCGGCGCGCCGGCGATTCGCCGGGGGTGCGCGGGCTCACGATCCGGCCCCCCTGCGGCACCACGCCGGCGGGCAGCGCGGCAGTGGGCTCGGTGGGCGCGGGCGGCGTCTTGCCGCCCACCTCGAAGAAGGTATAGGACAGGGTGATGGTGGTCACGTCCTTGGACAGGCGCGGGTCGATCACGAACGCCACGGGCCATTGCTTTTTTTTCGCCCGGCTCCAGCACGTACTGGTTGAAGCAGAAGCACTCGAGCTTGTTGAAGTGCGCGGCCGCCTGCCGCGGTGCGTAGCTCGGGATGGCCTGCGCGGCCATGCGGCGGTTCTGCACGTTCTGGAACTCGTACATGACCGTGGCCAACTCGCCCGGGTGCACCTGCAGCGAGCGCTGCGCGGGCTTGAAGTCCCACGGGCCGCGCGCGTTCGCATCGAACTCCACGGTGATGGTACGGCTCTTGTCCACCTGCGTGTTCGCGGGCACCTTCACATCGCGGCCCGCCACCCCGTTGCCCGGCACCTGCCGCTCAGACAGCGACAGGATGTTGATGCCGGTCATCTCGCAGATGTGCTTGTAGATGGGAATGAGCACGTAGCCGAAGGCGAACATGCCGACCGAGATCACGGCCAGCTTGCCCACCATCTTGGCGTTTTCGGTGCGGAACATGCCCATGGCGCGTCCAGGCTTTCAGCGGGCCAGCCAGGCCATCTTGACCATGAAGCCGACGAAGAAGGCCACGGCCACCGAGGCCAGGATCAGCGCCATGCGCCGGTTGGACTTCTTTTGCTCGGGGGTCATTGCCAGGCCCTCCTCAGCCGATCACGCGGGTGGCCGAGGCGTCCAGCTTCGGCGGCGTCTCGTACGTGTGGAAAGGCGCCGGCGAAGGCACTTCCCATTCGAGGCCCTCGGCCCCTTCCCACGGGCGCTGCGGCGCCACTTCGCCCTTGCCGCGCATCGCGGGCACCACGATGAACAGGAAGAAGTACACCTGCATCAGGCCGAAGCCGAACGCGCCGATGGAGGCCAGCATGTTGAAGTCGGCGAACTGCATGGGGTAGTCGGCATAGCGGCGCGGCATGCCGGCCAGGCCCAGGAAGTGCATGGGGAAGAACGTCACGTTGAACGTGATGAGCGAGCCCCAGAAGTGGATGCGGCCCCGGGTTTCGCTGTACATCACGCCGGTCCACTTCGGCGCCCAGTAGTAGTACGCGGCGAACATGGAGAACAGCGAGCCGGCCACCAGCACGTAGTGGAAGTGGGCCACCACGTAGTAGGTGTCCTGCAGCTGGATGTCGATGGGGGCCATCGACAGGATCAGCCCGGTGAAGCCGCCCATGGTGAACACGAAGATGAAGCCCACGGCGAACAGCATCGGGGTCTCGAACGTCATGGAGCCGCGCCACATGGTGGCGATCCAGTTGAAGATCTTCACGGCCGTGGGCACCGAGATCAGCATGGTGGCGTACATGAAGAACAGCTGGCCGGTCACGGGCATGCCGGTCGTGAACATGTGGTGGGCCCACACGATGAACGACAGGATGGCGATGGACGAGGTGGCATACACCATGGAGGCATAGCCGAACAGCCGCTTGCGCGAGAACGCCGGCACGATCTGGCTGATGATGCCGAAGGCCGGCAGGATCATGATGTACACCTCGGGGTGGCCGAAGAACCAGAAGATGTGCTGGTACATCACCGGGTCGCCGCCGCCGGCGGGGTTGAAGAAGCTGGTGCCGAAGTGGCGGTCGGTCAGCGTCATGGTGATGGCGCCGGCCAGCACGGGCATCACGGCGATCAGCAGGTAGGCAGTGATGAGCCAGGTCCAGGCGAACATGGGCATCTTCATCAGCGTCATGCCGGGTGCGCGCATGTTCAGGATGGTCACGATGATGTTGATCGATCCCATGATGGACGAGGCCCCCAGGATGTGCATCGCGAAGATGCCGGCATCCATCGACGGGCCCATCTGCAGCGTGAGCGGCGCATACAGCGTCCAGCCCGCCGCCGGCGCGCCGCCAGGCATGAGGAACGAGGTCACCAGCATGATGGCCGCCGGGATCATCAGCCAGAAGCTGAAGTTGTTCATGCGCGCGAAGGCCATGTCGGATGCGCCGATCTGCAGCGGGATCATCCAGTTCGCGAAGCCCACGAACGCCGGCATGATGGCGCCGAACACCATGATCAGGCCATGCATGGTGGTGAGCTGGTTGAACAGCTCGGGGTTCACCAGCTGCAGGCCGGGCTTGAACAGCTCGGCGCGGATCAGCAGCGCCAGGATGCCGCCCACCATCAGCATGGTGAACGAGAACAGCAGGTACAGCGTACCGATGTCCTTGTGGTTGGTCGCGAACACCCAACGCCGCCAGCCCGTCGGGCCGTGATGGTGGTGATCGCCGTGGCTGTCGTGTGCGTGGCCGCCCGCGTGACCGTGGTTGTCGAGAACTGCGCTCATCTTGGATTCCTCAGTGCGTTGGGGCGTGGGTGGCTATTTGCCACGCTGGGCCAGGATCTCGGACGGCTGCACGATCTGCCCCGTCTTGTTGGACCAGGCGTTCTTGGTGTAGCTCACCACGGCCGCCAGATCGGTGTCGCTCAACTGCGCCCAGGAGGGCATCGCGCCGTTGGCGGCGCCCTTGAGCACGATGTGGATCTGCTGGGTGTGGTCGTCGCTCTTGACGATGGCGGAGCCGTCCAGCGGCTTGATGGGGCCCGCGCCCTTGCCGTTGGCCTGGTGGCAGGCCGCGCAGTTGGCGGCATAGACCTTCTCGCCGCGCGGCAGGATGTCCTGCAGCGTCCACACCTTGCTCGGGTCGTCCAGCTTGGCCGCGGCCTTCTTCTTCTCGCCCGCCACCCACTGGGTGTAGTCGGCAGCGGAGACCACCTTCACGTGGATGGGCATGTAGGCGTGTTCCTTGCCGCACAGCTCGGCGCACTGGCCGTAGTAGTCGCCCACCTTGTCGGCTCGGAACCAGGTGTCGCGCACGAAGCCGGGGATCGCATCCTGCTTGATGCCGAAGGCCGGCACCATGAACGAGTGGATCACGTCGTTGGCGGTGGTGATCACGCGCACCTTCTTGCCCACGGGCACCACCAGGGGGTTGTCCACCTTGAGCAGGTAGTCGGCCGGCGCGTTGCTCACGTTGCCGCTGTCGGACATGCGGCGGTGGCTGCTGTCGAGCGTGGAGATGTACGCCAGGCCCTGGCCTTCGCCGGTGATGTAGTCGTAGCCCCACTTCCACTGGTAGCCGGTGACCTTGATGGTCAGGTCGGCGTTGGTGGTGTCCTTTTGCGCCACGAGCACCTTGGTGGCGGGCAGCGCCATGAGGATCACGATGATGAAGGGCACGATGGTCCAGATAACCTCGACGGTCACGGACTCATGAAAATTGGCCGGCTTGACGCCGCGCGACTTGCGGTGCTTCCAGATCGAATAGAACATCACCGCGAACACGGCGATGAAGATCACCGTGCAGATGATGAGCATCATCCAGTGCAGGAACTGCTGCTCCTCGGCGATGCGGGTGACCGGAGGCGCCAGATTCAATTGGTTGACGGCCGGGCCACCGGGAAGATCCTGCACGGCGTGGGCTGCGGTGCCCACCCATGCACCCGCCATCAGCAGCAAAGAAGCCAGCTTGTTGGAAATGCTCTTCATAGTTCTCACTTCTAAGCCTCAATTAACCAATCCCTGGGCGCCCCCGCGTGGGGTCGGGGCGGCGCACAAAGCCATGCGAATTCCAACATCCAGACCGTGCCCGGGCCTTGGGGCGCAATGCCCGAGCCCTTCAGCGCGGCTGGGTTCCACATGAACCCGGTTTCATCGATGCGGAGCACCGGCGGTGCTTCGCTTTTTGTCTCCTGACCTTCAAGGCCCGCGCGGGTTGGCGCGTGCCCTGCACCGTGCAGCATGCCGTTCCCGTGGCCCGATTGCAAGGCCCGCGGCGACATCCGCCGCACAGCCCCGTACAAACCATGAGAAGGTTGGAAGGTTTCGCGCCGACCGCAGAGCCTGCCACCGACAGGCGGCCTCCCGGCGGGGCCGCAGGGATCGCACCGCGCAGCAGAAGTTCCGGAACAGCACCGCCAAGAATTGTAGCCTGCTGTTGCGACGGATCATGGGGGCCCTGCCCCCGGGAAAACACCCTCAGGCGCCCGGCTTTCTCGCCCCCTGCAGCATGGCGCGCATGTCCTGCAGCGACACGGCGCTGCTCTCGCTCACCCGCAACCGTGGCGCCGGCTTGAAGGCGTGGCCATAGACGATCTCGAAGGTCAGCGCCAGCTGGCCGCCCTCGTTCGGGTCGGCCAGGCGGTCGGCCAGCGCCTGTTCCAGGCGCTCGCGCCAGCGCCGCCCGCGCAGCGCGGGAAAGCGCGCCGGGTGCAGGTTGCAGCCCAGTTCGCGCAACTCCTGCAGCAGCCGGGCCGGTGTGGCGAAGGTCAGCCGGATGCGTTCCATGTCCATCACCGGTTCGGCGAACCCGGCCTGCACCAGCATGTCGCCCCAGTCGTGCATGTCCGTCATGGCATGGCCGGCGGGCGGCCAGCCCAGTTCGGCGTAGACGGCATGCAGTTCGCGCACGGTGTCGGGGCCCAGGCAGGAGAACATGAGATAGCCGTCCACGGCGAGTGCCCGGTGCCACTGGCCGATCAGCCGCTGCGGGTCGGCGGCCGTGTGCAGCGCCATGTTGGACCACACCATGTTGACGCTGCCGTCCGCCGGCAGGCCGAACTTCGGAGCACGCCCACCCCAGCGCGAAGGGCTCCACCATGCCGCGCCCAATGCCTGCTCGGCCACCGGCTGGCGGCGCACCGCGGTTTCCGCCACCTGGCAGGCGGCCTGGGGGTAACGCTGGCGCACCAGGGCATGGGCCTGCAGGCCACCGCGCACCGGGTCCCAGTCGCACCAGGCGGCCGGGGCCTGGCGGATCCACTGGAGCCGGTCGTCCATGCGCCGGGCCACCTCCTCGTGCAGCCAGGGGGAGATGGCGGGGGCGGCGGCATGCCAGCGGGCCGCGGCGGGCGGGTCGATGGTGGGGGGAAGGTGCTCTGGCATCGTGGGGGACGGGGGTCGCGGCGAGTATATTGAGTCGATGCTCCACAGGCACCTTGCAGGGATATCGCACTGGCTGGGCGCGGCCCTGGGTGCCGTGCCCAGCCAATGCGCCGTCTGCCATGCCTGGCCCGCGCGGCGCGTCTGCGATGCCTGCGCCACCCGCTTCGCACAGCCGCAGCCGCGCTGCGCGACCTGCGCCCTGCCCTTGCCG
>NZ_BAAJYT010000145.1:0-9482 GCF_057541515.1 Acidovorax sp. KNOB132 | reverse complement strand
ACCAGCGCCGCGTTCTGCTGCGTCACCGTGTCCATCTGCGAGATGGCCTGGTTGACCTGCTCCAGCCCGGTGGTCTGCTCCTGGCTAGCCACGCTGATCTCGCCCACGAGGTCGGTCACGCGGCGCACGCCGTCCACCACCTCGCGCATGGCTTCGCCGGCCTGCTCCACCAGCCGGTTGCCCGAGTCCACGCGCTGCACCGAGTCGTCGATCAGGCCCTTGATCTCCTTGGCCGCCGCCGCGCTGCGCTGCGCCAGCGTGCGCACCTCGCCCGCCACCACGGCGAAGCCGCGGCCCTGCTCGCCGGCCCGCGCAGCTTCCACGGCCGCGTTCAGCGCCAGGATGTTGGTCTGGAAGGCGATGCCGTCGATCACGCCGATGATGTCCACGATCTTGCGCGAGGCCGCGTGGATCTCGCCCATCGTGGAGACCACGTTGCCCACCACCTCGCCGCCGCGCACGGCCTTGTCCGAGGTGGCCTGCGCGAGCTGGTTGGCGGTGCGCGCGTTGTCGGCGTTCTGGCGCACGGTGGCGGTCATCTGCTCCATGGACGCGGCCGTCTGCTGCAGCGCGCTGGCCTGCTCTTCGGTGCGGCTGGACAGGTCCAGGTTGCCCCGCGCGATCTCGCTGGAGGCCACGGCGATGCCCTCGGCCCCGTGGCGCACCTGGCCCACGGCGGTGCGCAGCTGCTCGCCCATGGCGTTCAGCGTGCGCAGCAGCTGGCCGGTCTCGTCCTGCGCGGTGCTGTCGGACGACACGGTGAGGTCGCCCGTGGCCACGGTCTTGGCCATGGTCACGGCATCGTGCAGCGGGTGGGTGATGCTGCGCGTGATCGCCACGGCCAGCGCCAGCGCGATCAGCGTGGCCAGCGCGCCCAGCGCGATCAGCTGCAGCCGGCCGCTCTGGTAATTGGCCTGCACGGCTTCGGAGGATTCGTTGATCTGCGCGCGCTGGAAGTCCAGCATCGCCTGCAGGGCCTGCAGGTATTGCTCGCCCGCGGGGGTGAAGTCGGCGTTCAGGATGCGCTCGGCGTCTTCGGAGCGGCCCTCGGCCTTGGCCTTGTAGATGGCATCGCGGGCGACGACGAAGCGCTTGCGCTCTTCGCCGGCCTTGTCGAACAGGGCCTGCTCCTGCGGGCTGCTGATGAGCTTGGACAGCTGGCTCTGCTGCTCGGACGACATCTTGGAGGCCGCTGCGTTGTCCGCCGCGAACTGCTGCGCCAGGGTGGCGTCGGTGCTGCGGGCCACCACGCTGTGGCGGCGCACGTTGCTGAAGATGGTGCGGTACCAGTCGGAGATGAGCCGCTCCTTGGTCAGGGGCAGGGCCATCATCGAAGCCGTCTCTTGCGCCACCGACTGCAATTTCCAGGTGCCCACGCCCAGCATGGTGACGATGAAGAGGATGAGCACGCCGAAGGCCAGGCCCAGGCGTTTTCCGATGGAGATGTTTTGGAGATTCATGGTGAGGCTAGGGAAAACCCTTGGTTGGTGGGCGATTCTCTCCGCATTGCTCTAGCGCAACTACAAACCCTTACGCCTTGCCGGAACATATGGATTTACCCGGATACCCCTGTTAAGCCGTGTTTTTCGGGCGCCCAACGAAAACGGGGCACCCGGATGGGTGCCCCGACGAAGGGAGGCTGGCCGGCACTCCAGGCGCCGGCCGGGCGGAAGGTGCCGAGCGGGTTCAGCGCACGGCGGTGCCCGCCTTCACCTTCAGCCGCCAGGCGTGCAGCAGGGGCTCGGTGTAGCCGCTGGGCTGCTCCACGCCCTTGAAGACGAGGTCGCACGCGGCCTGGTAGGCGGCCGATTCGGCGAAGCGCCCGGCCATCTTCTGGTACAGCGGATCGCCGGCGTTCTGCTGGTCCACCACGGCGGCCATGCGCTCGAAGGTTTCGCGCACCTGCGCTTCGGTCACCACGCCGTGCAGCAGCCAGTTGGCCATGTGCTGGCTGCTGATGCGCAGCGTGGCGCGGTCCTCCATCAGGCCCACGTTGTGGATGTCGGGCACCTTGGAGCAGCCCACGCCCTGGTCGATCCAGCGCACCACGTAGCCCAGGATGCCCTGGGCGTTGTTGTCCAGCTCCTGTTGCTTTTCGGCATCGCTCCACTGCGGCGTGGCGGTGACTGGCACCGTGAGCAGGCCGGTCAGCAGGTTGTCGCGCTCGGCGTTGGCGTCGGTCTTTTCCAGCTCCTTCTGCACCTCGGCCACGTTGACCTGGTGGTAGTGCAGCGCGTGCAACGTGGCGCCCGTGGGGCTCGGAACCCAGGCGGTGTTGGCGCCGGCCTTGGGGTGGGCGATCTTCTGTTTGAGCATCTCGGCCATCAGGTCGGGCATGGCCCACATGCCCTTGCCGATCTGCGCCTTTCCGCGCAGGCCGCACGACAGGCCCACGAGCACGTTGTTCTTCTCGTACGACTGGATCCAGGCGCTGGCCTTCATGTCGCCCTTGCGCACCATGGGGCCGGCCTGCATGGCGGTGTGCATCTCGTCGCCCGTGCGGTCCAGGAAGCCGGTGTTGATGAACGCCACGCGCGCCGAGGCCGCGGCGATGCAGGCCTTGAGGTTGACGCTGGTGCGGCGCTCCTCGTCCATGATGCCCAGCTTGACGGTGTTTTCGGCCAAGCCCAGCAGTTGCTCCACGCGGCCGAACAGGTCGCTGGCGAAGGCCACCTCGGCCGGGCCGTGCATCTTGGGCTTGACGATGTAGACACTGCCCTTGCGCGAGTTGCGGATGCCGCCCTGCCCCTTGCCCTGCAGGTCGTGCAGCGCGATGGTGGTGGTGACCACGGCGTCCAGGATGCCTTCGGGAATCTCGCGCTGCGTGCCTTGCGCATCGGTCCACAGCACGGCCGGGTTGGTCATGAGGTGGCCCACGTTGCGCAGGAACATGAGCGAGCGGCCGTGCAGGCGCACCTCGCCGCCGCCATCAGGCGCGGTATAGATGCGGTCCGGGTTCAGGCCGCGCGTGAAGGTCTTGCCGCCCTTGCTCACCTGCTCGGTGAGGTCGGCCTTCAGGATGCCCAGCCAGTTGGCGTAGCCGTTGACCTTGTCCTCGGCATCGACGGCGGCCACGGAGTCTTCCAGGTCCAGGATGGTCGAGAGCGCGGCTTCCACCACCAGGTCGCTCACGCCGGCGGGATCGGTCTTGCCGATGGGCGTGCTGCGGTCGATCTGCAGGTCCAGGTGCAGGCCGTGGTGGCGCAGCAGCACGGACGAAGGCGCCGACGCCTCGCCCTGGTAGCCCACGAACTGGGCCGGCTCCTGCAGACCGGTGGTGCCGCCGCCCTCCAGCGCGACGACCAGCTGGCCGCCTTCCACGCGGTAGCCGGCGGCGTTCTTGTGCGTGCCCTGGGCCAGCGGCGCGGCCTGGTCGAGCACCTCGCGGGCGAACGCGATCACGCGGGCGCCCCGCACGGGGTTGTAGCCCTGGCCCTTCTCGGCGCCGTCGGTCTCGGGGATGGCGTCGGTGCCGTAGAGCGCGTCGTACAGCGAGCCCCAGCGCGCGTTGGCCGCGTTGAGCGCATAGCGCGCGTTCAGGATCGGCACCACCAGCTGCGGGCCGGCCTGCGTGGCGAGTTCGTCGTCCACGTTGGCGGTGGTGGCCTGCACATCGGCCGGCTGG
This sequence comes from Acidovorax sp. KNOB132, assembly GCF_057541515.1. Taxonomy (NCBI): domain Bacteria; kingdom Pseudomonadati; phylum Pseudomonadota; class Betaproteobacteria; order Burkholderiales; family Comamonadaceae; genus Acidovorax; species Acidovorax sp. KNOB132. Next base: position 5,857 of record NZ_BAAJYT010000145.1, on the reverse strand, counting down.
GGCACCAGGTAGCCGATCTGTTCGAGGAAGGCGCGATATGCCGCCATGTTCTGCACCGGGCCCGGGTTGGCGCGGTGCCAGGTGTCGAGTTCGGACTGCAGGCGGTCGCGCTCGGCCAGCAGGGCGATGTTGCGCGGCGCCAGGTCGGACACCAGCGCGCTGAAGCCCTTCCAGAACGCCTCGCTGTCCACACCCGTGCCGGGCAGGACCCGGTCTTCGACGAAGCGGTGCAGGGAGGTGGCCACTTGCAGGCCGTGAACGGTGGTGCGGTCGGTCATGGAGGTCTCTTGGGTCTGGGAAAGGGTGGATGCAAACCGGCAACGGCCGCCAGGGACCGTCACCACGATGTCGACCCACTGTATTGCAAATCTTTCCAGACATAAACCGCCTGAAAATCTCAGAACCAGTGACTTTTACGCACAAATGAAGAAAGCGGCGGCGAGGGCCGGGCGGGGTTGCGCCGCCGCCCGGAGCGCCTTCGGTGCCCGTCAGCCGCGCCCGGCCATGGCCCGCGCGTCCACCCTTCGGTCGTATTCGTCGCCCGTGAGAAACCCCAGCGCCACGGCGGCGGCCTTCGGCGTGATGCCGCGTTCCATGGCCTCGCGCGTGATGCGGGCCACGCGGTCGTAGCCCAGCACCGGGTTCAAGGCGGTGGCCAGCAGCAGGGCGTTGTCCACGTTGGCGGCCAGGCGGTCGGTGTCGGCCTCGATGCCCTGCACCAGGCGCTCGGCGAACACGCGGGCGCTGTCGGCCAGCACGCGGATGGATTGCAGCAGGTTGTGGATGAGCACCGGCTTGGCCACGTTCAACTCGAAGTGGCCCGATGCGCCGGCCAGCGTGATGGTGGTGTGGTTGCCCATCACCTGCCAGGCGGCCTGCGCCACCACCTCGGCGATGGTCGGGTTGCGCTTGCCCGGCATGATCGACGAGGTGAGCCCGTCGTCCGGGATGCGCAGCTCGCCCAGGCCGCAGCGCGGGCCCGAGCCCAGGAGCCGCAGGTCGTTGGCGATCTTGGCCAGCGACGCGGCGACCACGTTCAGCGCGCCGGACACCTCCACCAGCGCATCGTGCGCGCCCATGCCCTCGAATTTGCTCGGGTTGGGCGTGAAGGCCATGCCGGCCAGCGCGCTGGCCTCCTCGCAGAACGCCACGTCGAAGCCGGGCGGCGCATTCAGCCCCGTGCCGGCCGCGGTGCCGCCCTGCGCCAGCAGGCACAGGCGGGGCAGGGTGGCGTGCAGCCGGTCGATGCCATGGCCCACCTGGTGGGCGAAGGCTTCGAAGCCCTGGCCCAGCGTCATGGGCACGGCGTCCATCAGGTGGGTGCGCGCGATCTTCAGCACGCCGGCGAAGGCGGTGGCCCGCTCCTGCAGGCGCGACTGCAGCAGCGCGAGCGCGGGCACCATTCGGTCGCGCAGCTCCAGCGCCGTCGCCAGGTGCATCACGGTCGGAAAGGTGTCGTTGGACGACTGCGAGGCGTTCACATGGTCGTTCGGGTGCACCGGGCTGCGCGTGCCCGGCGGCTGGCCCAGGCGCTGGTTGGCGCGGTTGGCCAGCACCTCGTTGGCGTTCATGTTGGTCTGCGTGCCCGAGCCCGTCTGCCAGATGGTGAGCGGAAAGTGCGCATCCAGCAGGCCGGTGCGCAACTCCTCGGCGGCGGCCTCGATGGCATCGGCGCGCAGGGCGTCCAGCGTGCGCAGGCGGCGGTTGGCGCGGGCCGCCGCCTGCTTTTGCAGGCCGAAGGTGTGCAGCAGGCAGGCCGGAAAACGCTCCTCGCCGATGTCGAAGACCGCGAGCGCGCGCTGGGTCTGCGCGCCCCACAGGCGGTCGGCGGGAATCTCGACCGGCCCGAAGGCGTCGTGCTCGGTGCGGGTGGCGGCGCCCATGCGGTCAGTCCAGCGAGATCCTGGCCTCGGCCGCCACCTTGCGCCAGCGCTCCACCTCGGTGGCGGTGTGTCTGGCCAAGGCGTCCGGCGTGTACTGGTCGTCCGGCAGCATGCGGATGCCCTGCGCCGCCATCCTGTCGGTCCAGGCCTTGTCGGCCAGGGCCTTGGTGTAGGCCTGGTAGACCTTCTGGATGGCCTCGCGCGGCGTGCCCTTGGGGGCGTAGATGCCGTACCAGGTGGCGGTCTCGAAGCCGGGAATCACCTTCTGGCCCAGCGGGGGCACGCCCGGGAACTGCGGCATGGCCTTGTCGGAGGTGAGCGCCACGGCGCGCACGCGCTCTCCGGCCAACTGGGGCAGGGCGGTGTTGGTCTGGTCGAACATCGCATCGACCTGGCCGGCCACCAGGTCGGTCATGGCTGGGGCCGCGCCCTTGTACGACACGGAGGTGATCTCGACCTTCGCGCGGCTGGCGAACAGCGCCGCCACCAGGTGCGAGGTGGAGCCCACGCCGGCGTTGCCGAAGTTGAGCTTGCTCGGGTTCTGCTGGCCGTGGGCGATCAGGTCCTCGGCCGTCTTGTACGGCGAGTTCTTGCCCACCAGCAGCACCAGGGGCGTGTCGGGGAAGCGGAAGACGGCGTCGAAGTCCTTCACCGGGTCGTAGGCCAGCTTCTTGTACAGCGAGGGCGCGGCGCCCATGTACCCCATGTGGCCGACCAGGAAGGTGTAGCCGTCCGCCGGCGCGCGCGCCGCCTTGGCGCTGCCGATGGTGCCGCCGGCGCCCGGCGTGTTCTCGATGATGATCTGCTGGCCCAGCTGCGTGCTGGTGCGCTGCGCGATGTCGCGCGCCATGGCGTCGGTGGGGCCGCCGGCGGCGAAGGGCACGATCCAGGTGAGCGGCTTGGCGGGGTAGCCCTGCGCCTGGGCGGCGAAGGCCAGGGTGGCGGCGGCCAGCGCCACGGTGGCGCGGCGGAAGGTCGAAGGTTGCATGCGTGTCTCCGGTTGACGCTCTTGGGAATCAGCTTTTTTTTCTGCGCGCGCGACAGGGCCAGGGCGCGGTCCACCATCCCGGGCGCGGCGCCCAGGTAGTTGCGGGGATCGGTGAGGCGGTCGATCGCCGCGCGGTCGAAGTGCGCCGACACCTCGGGCAGCCGCGCCAGCGCATCGGCCAGCGTGCCGCCCTGCGTGTTCACGGTGCGGCAGGCGCCGTAGACGATGTCGTGCGCCTGCTGGCGGCCGGTGAACGGGGCCAGGCCCATCATCACGGCCTCGGCCACGATCAGGCCGTCCGTCATGTCCAGGTTCCTGGCCATGCGGTCTTCGTTGACGATCAGGCCGCCGAGCATGAAGCGCGCCTGGTTCAGGGCCCCGGCGGTGAGCACGAAGCTCTCGGGAATGGCGATCCACTCGGCGTGCCACGGGCCGGTGGCGCGCTCCAGGTCCTGCACCATGGCGTCCAGCATCAGGCCGGCATGCTGGCGCACGGACTTGGAGGCCGCCAGCATCAGCTCGCTGGAGATCGCATTGCGCTTTTGCGGCATGGTGCTGCTGGCGCCGCGGCCGGGCACGAAGGGCTCGAACACCTCGCCGAACTCGGTGGCCGACAGCAGCATCACGTCGTAGGCGATCTTGCCCAGCGAGCCGGTCACCAGGGCCAGGAAGTTCACCGCCTCGGCCAGCCCGTCGCGCGCCACGTGCCAGGTGGTGGCGGGCACGCCCAACTGCAGCTCCTCCATCAGCAGGCCCTGCACCTCCAGCCCGGAATCGCCCAGCGAGGCCAGCGTGCCCGCTGCGCCGGCGAACTGGCCGACGAGCACGCGTTTTTTCAGCTCCTGCAGCCGCTCGGCATGGCGGTCGAACATCGCCAGCCAGATGGCGGCCTTGTAGCCGAAGGTGATGGGCAGCGCGTGCTGCAGATGGGTGCGCCCGGCCATGGGCGTGTCGCGGTAGCGCTCGGCCAGGCCGGCCAGGATGCCGCGCAGGGCTGCGATGTCGGCCTCCACCAGCGCCAGCGCGTCGCGCACCTGCAGCACCGTGGCCGTGTCCATGATGTCCTGGGTGGTGGCGCCCCAGTGCACATAGCGGCCGGCGTCGCCGCACTGCTTCACCAGCTGGTGCACCAGCGGCAGGATGGGGTAGCCGACAATGTCGGTCTCCTGGCGCAGCAGCTCGAAGTCGAGCGCGTTCAGGTCGCAGCGCGCGGCGATCTCGCGGGCCGCTTCGGCCGGAATCACGCCGCAGCGGCCCTGCGCGGCGGCCAGCGCCACCTCCACTTCGATGTAGCGGGCGACGAGCGTGCGGTCGGCGAAGATCGCGCGCATGGCGGGCGTGCCGAAAGCGTCGCGAAAGAGCAGCGAGTCGATGGCGGTGCTGGAGGCGAAGGCGGGGGTGGTCATGGTGTCGGTGGTTGCGTCGGCGTCCGCGGGTGATTAAGTTCGGACATATGAATTATTGTGTTTATGTACGTACATAAAGAAAATCCGGGTTTACCCCGGATGAGGGGCTGCGCCCATGGCTGAGCCGCGCTACGCGCTGGTGGCGCGCCATCTGTCGGAGCGCATCGCCGCGGGCGAATACGTGGTGGGCGCGCTGCTGCCGACCGAGCTGGAGCTGTGCGACCGCTACGGCGTGAGCCGCCACACGGTGCGCGCCGCGATCTCGGAGCTGCAGCAGTCCGGCCTGGTGTCGCGCCGCAAGAAGGTGGGCACGCGCGTGGAGGCGGCCACGCCCAATGCGCATTACCAGCAGACGCTGGCCTCGCTGGACGACCTGGTGCAGTTCGGCGCCACCCACGTGCGCGAGGTGCGCCGCATCGAAGAGGTGGTGCTCGACCGCGAACTGGCCGCCGAGCTGGGCTGCGCCGCCGGCAGCCGCTGCCTCGCCATCGCCAGCCTGCGCCGGGACGGCGCCGCACCGCACCTGCCCATCGCCTGGACGGTGGTCTATGTGGATGCGGCCCGCTTCGACGCGCGGGAGCTGGCCGAACACGTGCGCGCCGCGCCCGACGTGCTGGTCAGCAGCCTGCTGGAGGCGCAGTACGGCCTGCGCATCGCCAAGGTGCGGCAGGACATCGTGGGGGCGCTGGTGCCGGAGTCGCTGGCCGAAGAGCTGCAGGCGCCCGCCGGTTCCGCGGCGCTGAAGATCGTTCGCCGCTATGTGGACACCGGCGGCGAGCTGATGGATGTGAGCGTGACGCTGCACCCGGCCAGCCGCTACACGCTGTCGATGCAGCTCACCCGCGCGGCCGTCTAGGCGCGGCTGCGGGAGCGATCGGCGCGGAGCGGGGCGGCCCCGTGCAATTCATGGGGTAGAGTTTGCTATTGTTTTGATAGCTATACGCCCTAGAATTGATTGCACTGGTGCCCGATTTCGCTTGAAATCCTACGTCAGCAATCAGCGTGGAACCCGCATGCATCCGTGACATCCATCCGCATAATCGGCGCCCATGGACAAGCTCAAGGCCTTCGAGTCATTCGTGTCGGTGGCAACGCGCGGCAGCCTCACCGCGGCCGCCAAGGCCGAAGGCGTGGCCCCGGCCATCATGGGGCGCCGGCTCGATGCGCTGGAAGAGCACCTGGGGGTCAAGCTCATGGTGCGCACCACGCGGCGCATCCACCTCACGCACGAGGGCAGCGCCTTCCTCGAAGATTGCCAGCGCCTGCTGTCCGACGTGGCGAATGCCGAGGCCAGCGTGTCCGCCGGCGGCGTCAAGGCCACCGGGCACCTGCGCATCACCGCGCCGGCGGGCTTCGGGCGGCGCCATGTGGCGCCGCTGGTGCCGCGCTTTCGCGACCTGCATGCCGAGGTGACCATCTCGCTCAACCTGAGCGACCGCGTGGTCGATCTGGCGGGCGAGGGATTCGACTGCGCGGTGCGCGTGGGCGACCTGCCCGATTCTTCCCTGGTGAGCGTGCGCATCGCCGACAACCGGCGCCTGTGCGTGGCCACGCCGGCGTACCTGGCGCGCCACGGCACG